>VBKJ01000146.1 GCA_005879795.1 Deltaproteobacteria bacterium | reverse complement strand
ACGACGGCCGCCGCCGGAAGCCTCAGCGGCCGTCGGCGAACCGGCTTCCCAGCGCGGCGCCGCAGAACGCGGCCGCGGGCATCAGGAGCACGGAGAGGGCCCACTCCGAGCCGGGTCCCCCCCGCAACACCGCGGAGCCGACCCGATGCGCGACGTCAGCCGCGATGATGATGGACGGGAGCACGAGCACCGCGACCGAGAACCAGCGGCTCCAGCGGGCCATGTAGCCGACGCCCAGCCCGAAGAGTCCGAACACCACCACGTCGAAAACGAGGAAACCCAAGACCGACGGGGGACGGAGCGCATAGGACACCTTCGCCATCCCCGCGACCATGCTGAGGCCGGCGGGGTTGACGAGGTCCGCAAGCACCTGCGGCTGCTGCGTCGCCTGGCCCACGGCCACCAGGCTCCACACTTCCCTCCCGACTTGCAAACATCCACCCGATCGGCACAAGGGCACGCATGCCTTTCGCCCTCGTGACCGGCGGCTCGCGCGGCATCGGGCGCGCCATCGTGGAGCGGCTGGCGTCCGACGGTGCCGACGTCGCTTTCATCTACCGGCGCGACGCGAAGGCCGCGGCGGAGGTCGAGGCCGCGGTGCGCGCCCGGGGCCGGGCCTGCACCGCGCTCCGTGCCGACCTGGGCGAGCCCGCGCAGGTGGCGGCCGCCCTGGACCGCCTGGGCGACACGCCCGTCGACTTCTTCGTCGCCAATGCCGCCGCCACCGCCTTCCGGCCGCTCCTCGAGGTGAAGCCGCACCACGTCGAGAAGACCTTCGCGATCACGATCGGCGCCTTCCTCCAGATCGTGCAGCGCATCGCGCCGCGCATGCCGCCGACCGGCCGCATCGTCACCATCTCGGGCATGGACACACACCGCTACGTCGCGGGGCACGGCATCCTCGCCTCGGCCAAGGCGGCGCTCGAGGCGCTCACGCGCTACCTCGCGGTCGAGCTCGGCCCCCGTGGCATCACGGTCAACTGCGTGAACCCGGGCTACGTCGAGACCGACTCGGTTGCCATGTACCTGGCCGACGAGACGGGGTGGAAGGCGTTCTTCGAGGAGATCGAGGGAGCGACGCCGCTGCGTGCGCTCGGCCAGCCCGCGGAGGTGGCCGCGCTGGTCGCGTTCCTCTGCTCCGCCGACGCCGCCTGGATGCAGGGGCAGGTCCTCTACCTGGACGGCGGCATCTTCCTCCACGCGCCCGGCCACAGCGTGCGCTGGTGGCGGCAGATGGGGCGCTGGCCCGGGTGATGAGCTTGCGTCCCCCGGAGCACGGCGGCTAAGGTCACGCCGTGCGCAACCGGGCCGTCGTGTCCGTCATCGGCCGCGATCAGAAGGGCGTGGTGGCGCGCGTCTCCACCTACCTCGCCTCCTGCAACATCAACATCGAGGACATCGAGCAGCGCGTGATGGAGGGGCTCTTCATCATGACGATGCTCGTCGACCTCTCCGACCTCTCCATCACGCTCGACGAGCTGGTGATGGGGCTGCGCAGGATCGGCGAGGAGATCAACATGGAGACGACGCTGCGCCTGGCGGGCGGGCCGCCTGAGCGCAAGCGCGTCGCCGTCCTGGTGACGAAGGAACCGCACTGTCTGGCCCAGCTCGTGCAGGACCGCGACGCGGGCGTCCTGAACGGCGACCTGGTCGTCGTGCTGGCGAACCACCCGGACCTGGAGCCGCTGGCGCGCGAGCACGGGATCCCGTTCGCGTGGGCGCCGTCCAGCGACAAGGCGGCGCACGAGGAGTTCCTGCTCGCCCGCCTGGCCGAGCACAAGCCCGACCTCGTCGTTCTCGCACGCTACATGCAGGTCCTGACCAAGCGTGTGATCGACCGCTACCCCTTCCGCATCATCAACATCCACCCCTCGCTGCTCCCGTACCACCCGGGCTCCAACGCCTACAAGCAGGCCTGGGAGGAGGGCGTGCGCGTTTCGGGGTGCACGGCGCACTTCGTGACCGAGCAGCTCGACGCCGGCCCCGTCATTTTGCAGGACGTGTTCCACATCCGCGTCGGCGAGGACGCGCTCGAGGACGTGAAGGCGCGCGGCCGCGCGCTCGAGGCGAAGGTCCTCTCCCAGGCCGTGCAGCTCTCCCTGAACGACCAGCTGGTGGTGAAGGACAAGAAGGTCATCTTCCGGCCGGGCCGCTTCCCGCGCGTGGCGGCGGGCGCGTCGTGAGCGGGTCGGCCTTTTCGGTCTGGGTGACCGGCCCCGACCCGGGGGCTGCGGACGCGATCGCCGAGGAGCTCGCGAGACGGCTCGTCGCGCGGCACCTGGCAGTGGAGGTCCTCGACCGGCGTACGCCCGGCATCGACGCGCTCGCGGGCGAGGGGGTCGAGCGACGCGTCGCCTTCGCCACGGGGCTGCTCGCCCGGCACGGCGTGGCCGTGGTGGTCGCGCTGCCGGTGGCGACGCGCGCAGCACGCGAGCGTGTGCGCGCGGAGCTCCCCCGCATGATCGAGGTCTACGTGCGGCCGGCGCACGAGGCCGGCGGCACGGCGTACGAGCCGCCCGAGCGCCCCGAGGTCGAGATCACCGTGCCCGAGCCATCGCCCGGCGCGGGTGTGGAGCAGGCGCTCCGCACGCTCGAGGTGCTGGACCTCCTGCCGCGCGGCGAGGACCGCGCGTACTCCGAGGAGGAGGAGCGCGAGGTCATCCGCCGGCTGAAGGCGTTCGGGTACCTGTAGCGCGCCACCGAGCAGTGCGCCCGTTGCCAGCGTGCCCCCCCTGTGCGCAGGATCGCGCGGAGGCTGGCCATGATCGAGCTCGTCCCCCTCGCCCGGGCGACCGCGACGCTCTCGCCCCCGCTCATGCTGCCGAACACGCCCGCCGGCATGCGCATCATCTTCGAGATCAGCGACTACCGCTTCGAGGGCGAGCGCTTCGCGGCACGCCAGAGGGGCGCGGCCGCGGCCGACTGGCTCGTGGTCGGGCCGGAGGGCACCGCGACCCTCGACGTGCGCGCCACGCTCGAGACGCACGACGGCGCGCTCGTCCTCCTGCGCTACAGCGGCCGGGTCGACGCCTCGCGCGGCCTCGGCGGGGCGCCCATCTACGCCGCGCCGCAGTTCGACACCGGCGACGAGCGGTACGCGTGGCTCAACCGCCTCCAGGCGATCGCCAGGGGAACGCTCAGCGGCAGCAGCCTGGCGTACGAGATCTACGAGGTGCGATAGCCCGCGTCAGTGGAGCACGCGCGGCCCGCGCGTGCCGACGTTGGTTCCACGCGAGCCGAGGCGCGTGAACGAGCTCAGCTCCCAGCGGTCGTGCTCGTGCAGGTACTTGAGCACGTAGAGGTGCCCGTCGCGGCCGCGCACGCGGAAGTAGTCGGCGTCGCTGCCGTACCAGCGGTCGAGGAGGTCGTCGACCTCGATCGTCTGCTCGCCGAGGACGAAGCGGCGGGGCCCCTCGCTGCCGCGCTCCGCGCGGCACTCGACCTGGATGCGCATGCTGCGGGCTTACCGCCCGTCGCCCCGCGGCGTCAAGACAGTGTCGCCGCGAGGGCCGCGACCATGATATCGCAGGTGCGTCATGCCCGACCTCGATGGGAAGATCGCGTTCGTCACCGGCGCGGGCCTCGGGCGCGAGATCGCGCTCACCTTCGCGCGCGCCGGCGCCCGAGTGGCGGTGAACGACCTCCGCGCCGCGGCGGCCGCCGCGGTGCAGGAGGAGCTGGCGGTGCTTGGGGCCGCCATCTCGTGCGGCCCGCTCGTGGGCGACGTCTCGGACTCGGCGCGCGTGCGCGCCTGGTTCGAGACGCTCGGGCAAACCACGGGCGGGCGGCTCGACGTGCTGGTCAACAACGCGGGCTACGCCGACGTCGACCCCGAGACGCATGCGCGCATGGGCCGGCAGATCGAGGAGCTCGCGGCCGGCGGCCCGGTCGTGACCGCCCTCGACGCCACGCGGCGGATGACCGACGAGCGCTGGACCCGCATGCTCGCCGTCCACCTGAACGGCACGTTCTTCTGCACGCGCGAGGCGCTCGGCCTGATGGTGCCCGCGCGGAGCGGCCGCATCATCAACATGGCGAGCATCGCGGGCATGACCGGGATCGCCGGCGTGACCCACTACTCGGCCGCCAAGGGCGCCATCATCGCCTTCACGAAGGCCCTGGCCCGAGAAGTCGGCCCACAGGGCATCCTCGTGAACGCGATCGCGCCCGGCTACATTGACACGCCCCTGCTGGACATCATGGGCGACCAGCGCGAGATGCAGACGGCCATGATCGCGCTGCAGACCGCCGTCGGCCGCCTCGGCGAGGCGCGAGAGATCGCGGCGACGGCGCTCTTCCTGGCCGGGCCGGGCGCCAGCTACTTCACCGGGCAGGTGCTGTCGCCGAACGGGGGGCTGGTGATCTGACTTGGCCGCTGGGCGCCGGGCCGTGCCACAGTGCTCGCAAACCCGCGGCATCTCTTCTCTCTCTATCATCCTATCATCCGCTCGTTCTGCCTCGTTCGAGCGTTGCTCTTGTCGTGGGGAGCGCCCCTCACCTATGGTGCGCGCCGGTGCTCCGTGTGTTCGCGTCGACGGGTCATCGCGCGGCCACGGCTGGCGCGCGAGCACTCGGACGATCCGGGGTGGCGGCGGGTGCTCGAGGCTCCCGTCTTGGAGCGCTACAGGGGCGGCCCTCGCAGACTATCAGCACCCGCGCGGAGATGGCGGCGGGCGACCAACCGGCGGGAATTCAGATGCTTGAGTCGGAATGTCGAGGTTGTTGCTACGTGAGCAGGCGTCGTCAGGGTGGTGGCGCTACACAGACCTGTCCAAGTATTGTTGGGCGGACCGCAGTCCTGGATACCCATGGCCTCAGAAACGATCACCATAGCGCGCGCTGAGCTGACCGCCGACGTCAGCCGTGCCCTCATTGACTCGTTGAACGCCGAGCTCAGGGGCATCTATCCCGAACCGGGAGCGACCCACTTTCACCTGGATCCCGAGGAAGTAGGCGACGGCCACGGCATCTTCCTCGTCGTCTACCGAGAGGGAAAGCCGGTCGGCTGCGGTGCCCTGCGGCTCCTCGATGCGGAGATGGGCGAACTCAAGCGGATGTATCTGTCTCCCACCGTACGCGGGAGGGGTCTGGGGCGGCGCCTCGTGGCTGCTCTCGAGGTGGAGGCGCGGGCACTGGGCGTTCGGCGCCTCGTCCTCGAAACCGGCGTCCGGCAGGCCGCCGCCCTCGCGCTCTATCGAGCAACTGGCTTCCACCCAATCCCGCTCTACGGGGGATACTGCCTCTCCCCGGAAACCAGCGTATGTCTTGGCAAGAACCTCTTGGAGCACGACCCGTGATTCACGCCGCGGCCGCGCCCAACATGAAATTGGAGCTGACGGTCGCCTGCGGCACCCGCAGTTCAATTCCAAGTCGTTGGACCGCTTAGGGCATGATTTCTCATGGCCGAATCGCACTGCCTGGCGCCGGACTCGTGGCAGCCCTCGGCCTGCTCGCCGGTGTCGGGCGGCTCATCAGAAGACATGAGGGCTGAATCCACGCTGCGATTTCCGGCCCGCGATCTGAAGCCCTACGGCGAGTACGTGAGGTCCGAAGACCTCATCGTCGGCGAAGTCTACTTTCGCGTTGACTTTGTCGACGATGACATGCTCGTGCCCGAGGTTGTGCCAGTCGTGTTCGTAGGCCGGAATCTTACCCCCGGTGACGACAGCCGAAGTTCTGCACTCCTGTACTTTCAGGACTTCGACTCGTACTCGGCAGGGATTCGCTACGGAACGATCCGCGCTGGCTCCCAGAAGGGCGCGGATCAATCCCTCGAGGACGTCGACGAACCGCCATCCTTCGAATGCGCGGAAGAGACCGAATATAGCGGCGTATTTGAATTCGAAAAGGCGCTCGACCAGCTCCTCACATGTTCCTTGCGTCGAAAGCCGTGCTCCGAGGCATGAGCGAGCCGCCCCTCAAGCGGTTGCAGCGGACGGCGCTGCGCGCCGCCGCTGAACCGCCAGGTCGTTGGACGGCTGGAGTGAGAGCAGAGGTGGTGAAATGGCTGAGGACCTTGACGCGCTTTTCGGAGCCATCCGTGTCCGGCTCGCGGAACTCATTACCCGAGGGCTGGCTTGGCGGCGTCGCGGTGGCCGAGATCGCGAGGGATGACGGCCGGATCCTGAGAGTGAGCCACGGAAAGTGATCCACGCAACAGGCAGCCGGAGAGGATCCGTATCGATCGCACGCCAAGGTGTCCGATGCGGCAGGGGGCTCAGCCGCCGGTCGGCAGGCGCTGAGCTCGCTTCCAACGCGGCGGGGTGAGCCGCCAAGCCATTAGACACTCCGAGAATATGACCCGAGGCTCATCCCCGCGATCCCTTACCTTTACCGGGCGGATTCGTAGCTTCTCCTTTGCAATCCATGGCATCGCAATCATGCTACGGTCGCAACACAACGCATGGATCCATGCGGCAGCTACCGTCTCGGTCGTCACCGTGGGTGTATTCTTCGGAATCTCGCGAACTGATTGGTGCTGGATCGTGCTCGCTATCGTTGCGGTGTGGACTGCGGAAGCTGTTAACACGGCCCTCGAGTTCCTCACGGACGTCGCCTCGCCGGGTTTCCATCCAATCGCCGGTCAGGCCAAAGATGTGGCCGCAGGTGCTGTCCTCATCGCGGCCACCGGCTCGGTCATCATCGGCGTCCTCGTTCTCGGGCCTCACCTACTTCGCTGGCTCGGTTGGATCCGTGCCTAGGGTGCGGTCTGCACTGGCGTCGACACTCTAACTTCGTTCGGATTTGACGCCTGGTTACCTGGCTGCAGCGGCCCGTATCGGTGCGAGTTGAGATGTCGATGGCTCGCCATCGAATCATGCCTGCGGGCTGCGAGTGCTCGTGACGTCTTCGTGCAGCCCGTGCGCCGTCGCGAGCAGATCGATCGGATGCTCGACGCGCACACGGAGCCCACGCAGGATCGCACCGGCCCTGATCTGGAGGATGCAGCCCGGATTCGCCGCCGCAACCACCTCCGCTCCCGTGGCCGCGATGTGGTCGAGCTTCCGCTCGAGCAGACGGCGCGCCATCCGGGGCTCGGTCAGGTTGTAGGTGCCGGCGCTGCCGCAGCACATGTCGGATTCCTCGAGCTCGACCAGACGGACACCCGGGACGGCGGCGAGCAGCTCCCGGACCTGCGCGCGCACGCCCTGGCCGTGCGCGAGGTGACACGGGTCGTGCACGGCAACGGTGCAGGCGAGCGGGCGCGACGGCGGGGGTAGCCCGAGCTCGGCGAGGAGCGCGAGCGCGTCCCGGGCGCGCGCCCCGACGGCGGCGGCCGCCGGGTCGCCGGGGAGGAGGGCGCGATACTCGCGCAGGAGCGCGCCGCAGCCGGCGGCGTTCGACACAACCCAGTCGGCTCCCGACGCGCCGAGGACGCTCGCGACACTCCGCGCCAGCATCCGGGCGCGCTCCACGGCACCGAGATGGATGGCGAGCGCGCCGCAGCACCCCTGTCCGCGCGGGACGAGGACGCGCACGCCCGCGCGCTGGAGGAGACGGGCCGTGGCGACGTTGGTCCTTCCGAAGGCCGTCTCCGCGACACAGCCCGTGAGCAGCACCGCGGTGCCGCGCGGCTGCCCCTCCGGCTCGAGCACCGAGGAGGGCAGACCCGGGGCGCGGGCGGCGCCCGGGAGCGCAGCCACATACGCGAGCCACGGGCTCCGGAGGCGCCGCGCCAGGCGACTGACCCACCGCGCGCCACCCAGCGGCCGCATCAGCGCGAACGCCGCGCGCCGGAGCGCCGGCGTCGTCAGCACAGCCACAAGCGCTCGCCGCCCCCAGCGCGCCGGCGCCGGCCGGAAGCGCTCGACGTACGGCCGCGCCGCCTCGATGAGTGCGCCGTACTCGACGCCCGACGGGCAGGCGGTCTCGCACGCGCGGCAGCCGAGGCAGAGGTCCAGGTGCCGGATGACCTCGGGCGTGGGCGCCAGCTGCCCCTCTTCCAGCGCGCGGATCAGGTGGATGCGGCCGCGCGGCGAGTCGGCCTCCACACCGAGCTCCACGTAGGTCGGGCACGCGGCGAGGCAGAGCCCGCAGTGGACGCAGGTGAGGAGCTTCTCGCGCGCGACGAAGCGGGGCTCAGGGCTCGACAATGCGGTCGTCCTTGTGCGCGCCGAGCGCGCGCGCGTAGCGCCGGCTGCGCTCGGGCATGCGGGTCTCGCCGCGCGGCGCCGCCTGGTCGCCGAACACGGTGCGCGCGAAGTCGAGCCCGGCGAGCAGCTTCGAGATCTCCTCGTGGTCCTTGGGCGAGAAGAGGCGCACCGGATCGCCGAGCGCCACCCAGCCGATCGGCACGACCGTGTCGGCATGAATCCGCGTCCGGATGTGCACGATGCCGCGGATGCGGACGGTCGCGCGCGCGCCGATGGTGGCGCCGTTGAAGATGCAGGCACCGGTGGCGATGAAGACGTCGTCCTCGACGCGGCAGCCGCTGAGATGCGCGTGCGGCCCGACCAGCACGTGGTCGCCGAGCGACGCGGGATGGTGCGCGACGCCGCGGATCACCGCGTTCTCCATGATGATGCACCGCTCGCCGATCGTGACCGGGCCGCTCTCGGCGGTGAGGACGGCGCCGAAAAGGACGCGGCTCTCGGCGCCGACGGTCACGTCACCGCAGACGGTGGCGTTGGGCGCGACGTAGGCCGAGGCGTGGATGTGGGGCCGTTTCCCGCGATGCTCGAGGATCATCGTTGCTTGCCCTCCCTCATATCCCCGCGACGAACCGCCCGGGGGCGAAGAGACCGCCCGGGTCGAACGCCGCCTTGAGGCCGCGCATGAGCGCGACGCCCTCTCCCGGGTCGCCCCATACGTCGACCTGCGCCTTCACGTCCGGCGTCGCCCGCTCGACCACGAGCGAGCCGCCGCGCGCCTGGAGCCCCGGCCGGAGCGCCGCGACGAGCCCGGCGACGGCGCGCGCCTCGGGGACCGCCACCCGCACCACGCCGCTCGCCGCGTGCGCGAGGCAGCGGAGCGCGGTGCCGGATCGGCTCGCCCGCGCCAGGAACTCGCCGACCTCGGTCGGCAGCATGGCGGCACGGAGCACGGCCGCCGCCGGCTCGAGCGCGAAGTCCGCGAGCCGCGTGCGCAGCGGCGCGCCGTCCGCGACGCTGATGGCGCGGAGACCACGCGCCCGCGCGAGGTCCAGCGTGCGCGCCCGGGCGTGCGCCACCTCCTCCGCGATGCCGGCGAGGCCGATCACGACCGCGGCCCCGTCGCCCGGCCCCTCGGGCAGAGCGCCGGGTCCGCCCACCTCGAGCCAGAAGGGCGCGACCTCGCTCGCCATCACGCCGAGCGCGGTCTCGGCCGCCGCCTCGACCGAACGGGCGGCGATCACTACCGCCTCCTCGCACGCCGGCCGCGGCCGCACCTTGAAGGTCGCCTCGACGATCACGCCGAGCGTGCCGAGCGCGCCCACGTGGAGCTTCGGGAGGTCGTAGCCGGCGACGTTCTTGACCACCCGCCCGCCGCCGGCGACGAGCGCGCCGTCGGCGCCGACCACACGGATCCCGAGCAGGAGATCGCGCACGCGACCCTGGGAGGCGCGGAGCGGGCCGGAGAGGTTCGCAGCGACGAGGCCGCCGATGGTCGTCACGTCGGCGCACGGCGGATCGAGGGGCAGCCACTGGCCGCTCTGCGCCAGCGTCTCCGCGAGCGCGGCGAGCGTGCAGCCCGCTTGGGCGGTGACCGTCATGTCGCCCGCCTGATGGTCGATGACGCGCGCGAGGCGGTCGAGCCCGAGCACCACGTCGAGCCGCGCCGGCGGCGCGCCGACGCTCAGGTGCGCGCCGAGGCCCTGCACGACGAGGCTCGCGCGCGCCCGGGCGGCGGCCCGCACGCACTCCTGCACCTCGGCCACGCTCCCCGGGCGCACCACCCAGGCGGGCACCACGCCGTCGACCGGCGCGCCGGGCGCCACGTGCTCGGCGCCGACGATGTCCGCCCACGGCGTCACATGGCCGCCTGCCGGCGCGGGGCGCGCGTCTCGACGCACACCTTCGCGTCGGGGAAGATCTTGTGCGGGTTGGCGCGCCCCTCGGGATCGAACACGGCCCGCAGCCGGACCATCGCGGCGAGATCGTCGGGGCCGAAGAGGAGCGGCATCTGCCCGATCTTCTCGACCCCGATGCCGTGCTCACCGGTCAGGCTCCCGCCGAGCGCGACGCAGGCCTCGAGGATCTCGCGCCCCGCCGCCAGCACGCGCCGGACCTCGTCCCGGTCGCGCTCGTCGAAGAGGAGGATCGGGTGGATGTTGCCGTCGCCGGCGTGGAAGACGTTGGCGATGCGGAGCCGGTGGCGCTCGGCCGCCGCCGCGATGCGGCGGAGGATGTCGGGCACGCGCGTCCGCGGCACGACGCCGTCCTGCGTGCAGTAGTTGGGCGCGAGCCGCCCCACGGCGCCGAAGGCGCGCTTGCGGCACTTCCAGAGCGCGGCGCGCTCCGCGTCGTCGCGCGCCACGCGCACCTCGCGCACGCGGTTCTGGCGGCAAACGGCGGCGACCCGCTCCGCCTGCGGGTCGAGGCCGACCGCGGGACCGTCGAGCTCGACCAGGAGGACGGCGCCCGCGTCGGTCGGGAGGCCGATGTGATACGCCTGCTCGAGTGCCTGCAGGATGAGCCGGTCCATCATCTCGAGCGCTCCGGGAATGACGCCAGCCGAAATGATGCCCGACACCGCCTCGCTCGCCGCGTCGACCGACTCGAAGACGGCGAGGAGCGTGCGGTACGCCTCCGGCGCGCGCACCAGGCGGAGCGTGGCGCGCGTCACGATGCCGAAGGTCCCCTCGGCCCCGACCACGAGCCCGACCAGGTCGTAGCCCGGCCGATCCTCGACCGCGCCGCCGAGCATCACCACCTCGCCCGACGCCAGCACCAGCTCCACGCCGAGGACGTGGTTCGTCGTGACGCCGTACTTGAGGGTGTGCGGCCCGCCCGAGTTCTCGGCGATGTTGCCGCCGATGGTGCACGCCGGCTGGCTCGACGGGTCGGGCGCGTAGCAGAGGCCGTGCGCGCGCACCGCGTTCGTGACCCACTGGTTCACGACGCCCGCCTGCGCGACGATGCGGCGGTTGGCGACATCGATCGCTTCGATCGCGGTGAGCCGGCTGGTGCCGACCATGACCGGCGCCTCGACCGGCAGCGTGCCGCCCGAGAGGCCCGTGCCCGCGCCGCGTGGCACGAAGGAGATGCGCTCCGCGGCGAGCAGCCGGAGCACCGCCGCGACCTCCGCCGGCGTGTGCGGCAGCACGACGACCTCCGGCGCCGTGCGCGCGAGCGTGTAGCCGTCGCACTCGTAGACGAGGAGCGCCTCGGGCCGGTCGATGACGCCGTCGGCGCCGACGATAAGACGCAGGTCGGCGAGCAGCGCGGGCCGGACCATGTCGCGTTCCTCCTAGCGCCGGCCTGTGGGCGTGTACAGGGCGAGCAGGGGAGAGGGGCAGCCGTCGCCGGCGTTCTCGCCCGCGGCGGGCCGCTCGTGTAGAGTGCGCCGCCGTGACCGCGATCCCCGGCGAGTTCGCGCCGCCCGCGCGCCTGCTCCTAGGTCCCGGCCCCTCGGAGGTGCATCCGCGCGTGCTGCGCGCCATGTCCGCGCCGCTCGTCGGGCACCTCGACCCCGCCTTCATCGCCATGATGGAGGAGGTAAAGGCGCTCCTCCGCTTCGTGTTCGCGACCCAGAACACGCTCACCTTCCCCGTCTCGGGCACGGGCAGCGCGGGCATGGAGGCGTGCATCGTCAACCTGGTCGAGCCGGGCGACGAAGTCGTCGTGGGCGTGAACGGCGTCTTCGGGACGCGCATGGCGGACGTGATCGAGCGGGCAGGCGGGGTTGCGGTGCGCGTCGAGGCGCCGTGGGGCCGCGTCGTGCGCGCCGAGCAGGTCGAGGCCGCGCTCCGGAACTGCCGGCAGCCGAAGCTGGTCGCGCTCGTCCACGCCGAGACCTCGACCGGCGCCTGGCAGCCGCTCCCCGACGCCGCCCGCCTCGCGCACGAGCACGGCGCGCTCTTCCTCGCCGACTGCGTGACCTCGCTCGGCGGCGTGCCGGTCGAGATCGACCGGTGGGGGATCGACGCCGCCTACAGCGGGACGCAGAAATGCCTCTCGTGCCCGCCGGGCCTCGCGCCGGTCACGTTCGGGCCGCGCGCGCTCGAGGCGCTCGGCAGGCGAAGGACGCGCGTCCAGAGCTGGTACCTCGACCTGACGCTGCTCTCGCAGTACTGGGGCGAGGAGCGCGTGTACCATCACACCGCGCCCATCTCGATGAACTACGCGCTGCGCGAGGCGCTGCGCCTGGTCGCCGAGGAGGGGCTCGAGGCGCGCTTCGCGCGGCACCGGGAAAACCATGAGGCGCTCGCCGCCGGCCTGGGCGCGCTCGGCGTCGCGCTCGCCGCCGAGGAGGGTCACCGCCTGCCCGTGCTGAACGCGGTCACGGTGCCCGACGGCGTCGAGGAGGCACGGGTGCGCGCGCGCCTCCTCGCCGAGCACGGCATCGAGATCGGCGGCGGGCTCGGGCCGACGAAGGGGAAGGTGTGGCGCATCGGCCTCATGGGCGAGTCGAGCCGGCGCGCGCACGTGCTGACGGTCCTCGCGGCGCTCGAGGACACGCTCCGCGCCGAGGGACGGCGTGTGTCGCCGGGCGCCGCGCTCGCCGCGGCCCAGTCCGTATACGCGGCGTGAGCCGGGCCGGGCTGGCGCTCTTCTGCGTTCTCCTCGCCGGCTGCGCCGTGCTCCGCCCGCGCCCTTCGGGCCCGCTCGTCCCCGCGGAGCTCCCGGCGCTCGAGGACGATCTCGATCTCGCCTCCCTGCGCGCCGCCCTCGAGCGGACACGGCCCGTTTACGCCCGCGCCGGTGACGCGGCCGCGCTGGCCGCGGCCGACCGGCTGCTCGCGATCCTCGACACGACCGCGGATCCCGAGGCGCGTCGCGAGGCCGTCGCGCGGACCTTCCGCGTCGTCCGCTTCCGCGACCCCGCGCTGCTCACCGCGTACTACGAGCCCGAGCTGGCCGCCCGCTTCGCGCGCGACGCGATCTTCCGCTACCCGCTGTACGCCCGGCCCCCGGATCTGATCGACGTCGAGCCCCGCACCCTCGACGAGACTTGCACGTGCCGGCGGCTCTCCGGCCGGGTCGAGGGCGGACGGCTTCAGCCTTATCCGGCCCGCGCGGACATCGAAGGCGGCGCGCTCGCGGGGCGGGGGCTCGAGCTGGCGTGGGTTGCCGATCCCGTGAGCCTCTTCGTCCTCCACGTGCAGGGCTCGGGGCGTCTCAGGCTGGACGACGGGGCGGTCGTCGGCGCGCGCTGGGCGGGCTCGAACGGGCGGCCCTACCGGACCGTGGCGCCGGCCCTCGCTGCGCGCGGGCTCGTCCAGCCCGATCACGCCTCGCTCCCCGACCTGCGGCGCGCGCTCGAAGCGCTGCCGGCGGGCGAGCAGGCAGCCATCCTTGCCGGCAACGAGCGGTACACGTTCTTCCGCCTGGCCGAGGGCGGCCCCGTAGGCAGCCTCGGGGTCGAGCTGACTCCCGGCCGCTCGATCGCCACCGACCCCCGTCTCGTCCCACCAGGGGCGCTCGCCTATCTCGCCACCCCGTCGCTGCGCCGCTTCGCCGTGAGCCAGGACGCCGGCGCGGCGATCGTCGGCGCGCACGCCGACCTCTTCCTCGGCGCGGGGGTGGAGGCCGAGGAACGCGCTGGCAGCATGCACGAGCGGGGCGAGCTCTACCTCCTCCTGCCGCGCTGAGTCTCCAGCCTACTGCCCGACCGACACCGCCACCGGCAGCAGCTCGACCGGCCTTCCCCGCCCGATCGTCGAGCCCACGAACGAGAGGAGCCATGCCGTCGTGTACTTGGCGGTGAAGAGTTCGTGGATCGCCTCGACCCGCTTCGGGTCCGTCACCATCACCGCGCGCACGCGGAAGCGATAGCCGTCCTGGCGGACGACCGCGGTCGGCCGCCTCTGCAGGTTTCGGTACCAGTCGGTCTTCCCGTTCTTGCCCGCCTGGACGACGATCTTGCCATCCTCGACCACGAACCACACCGGCCTCCTGTGCTCCTTACCGGTCTTGCGGCCGGTGGTGGTGAGCTCGACCGTCGAGGCGCTCTTGATCCGGTCGAGGGCGGCGCCGACCTCGGGCAGCGGCGCCTCGTCGGCCGCCGCCGTCGCGAGGACCCCGAGCACGCAGACCAGCGCCGCAGCCGCAACGCGCATCAGGCCTCCCTGGGCCTCAGGAACTGGGACACCGCGCGCGCGACCACTCCGCGGGGGACGAAGCGCAGCGCCGCGGTCATCAGGCTGTTCATCGTCCCGTTCACGAGGACGGGTCCGTGCCCGACGGCGCGCACTGCCTGGTCCGCGACCTGCTCCGCCGACATCCAGGCGAAGCTCGGGACGCCGCTCACGTCGACCGCGGCCTTCTCCTGGAACTCGGTGCGCGTGAAGCCGGGGCAGACGCAGAGCACCTGTACTCCCGTGCCGCGTAGCTCGGCGGCGATGCCCTCCGAGAAGCTGAGCACGAACGCCTTGGTCGCGGCGTAGGTCGCCATGTACGGTCCGGGCGCGAAGGCGCCCATGGAGGCGATGTTCATCACCACGCCGGCCTTGCGCGCGACCATCGCGGGCAGGCAGCGGCCGGTGAGCTCGACCAGCACCTCGACGTTGAGGCGGACCTCGTTCAGCTCACCGTCGACCGGCAGGCGGTCGAAGCGGCCGACCGTCCCGAAGCCGGCGTTGTTCACGAGCCAGTCGACGGTGAACCCCCGGCGGCCGACGTCGTCCAGCAGCTCGCGCGCCGCGCCGGGCTCGACCAGGTCCTTGGCGATCACGTGGGCGGCCACTCCGTGCACGTCCGTCAGCTCGCGCGCCAGGGCTTCCAGCCGGTCGCCGCGCCGGGCAACCAGTACGAGATGCCGGCCGTCACGCGCGAGGCGGCGGGCGAGCGCCTCGCCGATTCCGCTCGAGGCGCCGGTGACGAGCGCGACCTCTTGCGCCATGGAATCACCTCCGGTGGGTTGGGCGGTCCCGCTTACCACGACGCAACGGCCGTTGACAGCCTCCGGCCGACCGGCCATGACGGGGCGCGTCCATGGCCCTCCTGACGCAGGCCGAGTTCACGGAGGCGGTGAGCGCGCTCGCCGCGCACTACGGCGTCGAGCGGCTGCGCGAGCGGCTGGCGCGCCTGAACGCCTTCACCTCGCGCCGCGGCCTCAACACGGTGGCGGCGATCGCCGAGCGGCTCCATCTCCTGACCGGCGGTCTCCGGCGCCAGGTGCCGGCGACCTACGCCTTCTCGCAGGTCTGGGGCGAGATGATCGGCGCGCGCCTCGGCGAGGAGGGCGAAAAGCGGCTCGAGGCGCTCGTCGATCAGGTGAATGCCTGCCTGGGCGAGCGCGACGCGATCGTGCCCGGCAAGGAGGCGGACCTCGACCGCGCGCTCGCGGCGTACCGCGAGGCACTCGCTGCGACGACCGGGCCGGAGATCGCCCGCCTCGACATGCTGCTCAAGGCGGTGCCCGACGTGGCCGAGCGCCTCCGGGGAGCCGCGGCAGCCTCGGGCGAGCCCGCGCCCGGCGCCTAGCCCACCCATGGCGCACGCGACCCTCGTCGTGCCCGAGGAGCGAATCCCGGTCGCCGAGGAGGCCGACCTCGTGGTCGTGGGCGGCGGCTCGGCGGGCACGGCGGCGGCCATCACCGCGGCGCGCGCCGGGCTCCGCACCGTGCTGGTCGAGGACTCGCCTTTCCTGGGCGGCATGTCCACGGGCGGCTGCGTCGGGACGTTCTGCGGCTTCTACTACCGCGAGAGGAGCGGCGACCTCGTGCGCCTCGTGGGCGGCTTCCCCGCCGAGGTCGCGGACCGCCTCGCTGCACGCAGCCTCTGCTATGGCCCGGTGCCGTTCAAGACGACGGCGGCGCTCCCCTACGTCCCGTGGGGGCTGAAGACGCTCTACGATCGGATGGCGCGCGCCGAGGGCTCACTGACCGTCTACCTCCACGCCCGCTTCGTGCGCGCGCTCGTGCACGACGGCACCATCGACGCAGTGACCGTCGCCACGCGGAGCGGTCCGGTGGCGATGCAGGCCGCCTACTTCATCGACGCGAGCGGTGACTCCCTGCTCGCCCTGGCCGCGGGCGCGCCCACCGAGAAGGGCGAGACACTCCAGTACCCGTCGATGATGTTCTACATGCAGCGCGTCGACCTCGAGACGGCGCTGCCGCACCTCTTCGAGCTGAGCGACCTCCTCGACAAGCACTTCGACACGGCCGGCCTGCCGCGCCGCTCGGGGAACATCATCCCGACCGGCCGCCCGGGCGAGGTGCTGGTCGCGATGAGCCGGGTCGGGATCGCGGGCCGCCCGCTCGACGCGAGCGACGCGGCCGAGCTGACGCTCGGCGAGATGCTCGGGCGTGAGCAGGCCGAGCGCTGCGCCGACTTCCTGCGCAGCCACATGCCGGGCTTCGAGGCCGCGTTCATCTCGGACACCGCCCCGCGGCTCGGGGTGCGGGAGACACGCCGCCTCCGCGGCCGCTACGCGCTCACCGAGGACGACGTGCTCGGCGGGCGGAAGTTCGAGGACGGTATCTGCCGTGCTGCCTGGCCGGTCGAGCTGCACGTCGCGGGCGGGCTCACCGACTGGCGCTTCCTCGAGGACGGCCTCTGGTACACGGTGCCGTACCGCTGCCTCGTGCCGGTGGGCGTGCGCAACCTGCTCGCCGGCGGCCGCTGTCTCTCCGCGACGCGCGAGGGCTTCGCCTCGGCGCGCGTCATCGGCCCGTGCATGGGCGAGGGGCAGGCGGCCGCGCTCGCGGTCGCGATCGCGCACCCGAGGGCCACGGGGCTCCCCGACGTCGACCTGGCGGAGCTGCGCGCGCGGCTCGCCGCGCTCGGCGTCCCCCTCTGAACCTTGAGTCGCCGCCCCCGGCCCGTTACGCTGGGCGGCTGGTGCCGGAGGGGCAGGGAGGCGGATCATGCGCTCGGTTGTGATTCTGACCACGTTCGTCGCGACGCTGGCGGGGCCGCTCGGCTCCCGTGCCGCGAACTTCGACGAGGACACGTTCGAGCGGAAGTCGATCCCCGCCTACTCGATCCCGACGCCGGCGCGGGGCGGGCAGCCGGCCGAAAGCGTCATCGGCCAGGTCCGCCCCTACCGCATCCGCAAGGGCGACACGCTGATCGATCTCGCCCGCTACTACGACCTCGGCTACAACGAGATCGTCGACGCGAACCCGGCGATCGACCCGTGGGTGCCCCCGGCCGGCGCGACCATCCTGCTCCCCACCCAGTGGGTGCTCCCCTGCTGCACCTACGAGGGCATCGTGGTGAACATCCCCGAGATGCGGCTCTTCTTCTACCACCGCGCGCCGGGGGACCCGCACACCACGATCATCTACACGTACCCCGTCGGCCTTGGCCGCGACGACTGGCGCACGCCGAGCGGGAAGTTCAAGATTCGGGGCAAGACGGTCAACCCGCAGTGGAACATCCCCGAGTCGATCCGGAAGGAGCACATCGCCGAGCGCGGCGACCCGCGCACCTTCATCCCCGGAGGCGCGCCGGACAACCCGCTCGGCAAGTACCGTCTCGAGCTCACCCTGCCGCTCTACGGCATCCACGGGACGGACATCCCGTGGGGAGTCGGAATGCAGGTGAGCCACGGCTGCGTGCGTCTCTATCCGGAGGACATCCAGCGCCTGTTCCCGCTCGTGCCGGTCGGCGCCCCGGGGGAGTTCGTCTACCAGCCGGTCAAGATCGGCGTGCGGGGCGGCGCGGTCTACCTGGAGACGCACCGGGACATCTACGGCTACTCGCCCGCCCTCTACCGCGAGGCGACGTTGGCGATCGCGCGGACGGGGGTCGCCGGCCGCGTCGCCGAGGACCTCCTGCTCGCGGCCCTCGAGGACGAAGGCGGCATGCCGATCCGCATCACGCCCGAGGAGAACCCGCCGGCGCAGGTGCTCCCGATCGCGGCGAGCACGGGTGGCCGGCTCCGAGACAGCGATGCTGACCGAGTTTCGCATACGGACGACCACGAAGCGGGAGATGATTGATCTCACCGCCCGCGTGGCGGCGATCGTCGCCCGGGCCGACACGGCCGAGGGGCTCTGCAGCGTCTACACGCCGCACGCCACGGCGGCGATCGTGATCAACGAGAACGACGACCCCAACGTGTGCGTGGACGTGCTCGACGCGCTCGACCGGCTGATCCCGGCCGGCGTGTGGCGCCACGACAGGGTCGACGGCAACGGCGCCTCGCACATCCAGGCAGCCATCCTCGGGCCGGGCGAAACCATCCCGGTGCGCGCCGGGAAGCTCTGCCTCGGCACCTGGCAGGCGGTGATGCTGGTCGAACTCGACGGCCCACGCGACCGCCGCGTCGTGGTGACCGTCGTTTGAGACCTGCGCCGGGCGGTCTACGCCGTCGCCTTGCGCAGGTCGGCGGGCGCCGCCTCGGGCGTGACCAGCACCGGGGGACGGCGGCCCTGTTGGTTCTTCTCGCGCCAGTCCCTCAGCCCGCGGCGCACGTACTCGGCGTTGATCTCGAGCGTGTCGCAGATGTTCTCGAAGGAGAAGAGCCAGGCGCGGTCCTCGGACGTGACCCACTCGCGCGCCTCTTCGTACATCTGACGGCCGCGGGGATCCCGCGCGTGCGCGTACTTCTGGTAGCAGTCGATGGCGTCCTCGAGGACGGCCAGCATCAGGAGGCGCTCGCGCTCGAGCCCGCCCTCGCGCCGGAAGGCCGCGAAGAACTGCGCAGGCAGGAGGACGTCCGGCTCGAACAGGCCGGCTAGCCGATCATGTCCGGCCGAGAAGCCACGCTTTCCTTTTGCAACCATCTTCCTCCCCCTCCCGCGGGCACCGAGCGCCCCCGACCGGACGGGCGACGTCGGCCCACCACTACCATGCCCCCGAGTTGCAAAAGAACCACCTCCGGCATGAAAAAACCTGCGTAAAGAAGTTAGCGCCTCTTATCCGAGGGCGACGAGAAAGGCAAGGATTTCCTCGGCCACGCCACGGCTCGCCGGGGCGCCGTCCGGGGGGACCGGCTTTCGAGAGGGAGCGGCGGTGAAGCCGACGACCGCCCTCCTCCGTCCGGGACCGGTGCCCGGCGCCACTCACAATTGAATGGGCGAGCAGGCCCAGCACGAGGTTCCGGCGTCGGCTCGAGACTTGCTATACCGATCTGCGGACGCGCATGACCTCCCCTTCCTCCTGGCGGACGGGGCGCACCCGCGTTAGCGAGAGACCGAGGGCAGCCGCGGCGCAGGCCGCGGCGGCGAGGTAGGTGGCCGAGACCTCGAAGCGGTCGAAGATGAGGCCACCGCCCGCCGGCCCGAGCACGCGCGCACCCGCCGACAGCGACTGCGAAACTCCGAGCGCCTCGCCGTGCACTGATTTCTCGACCGTCTTCGAGATGAGGCTCGAGAGCGAGGGGCCGGCGAGGCCCTGCCCCCCCACCACGAGCGCCAGCGCCGCGAGCAGCCCGACCGCCGGCCCCGCGAAGGATATCCAGAGAAACCCCAGGCCCAGCGCGGCGGTGCCCAGGACAACCAGCGCCCGTTCCGGCAGCCGCTGGGCGAGACGGCCCACCAGCCAGCCCTGGACGACGACCGCCACGACACCCATGTAGAGCCAGAGGCCGGCTACCTGTGCCTGGCTGTAGCCGTAGTAGCGGCGGTCGGTCGCCGCGAGAGAGAACGTCCCCTCGAGGATCGCAAAGCCGAGGGTCACGAGGAAGAAGACCGCGAGCAGGGCGGCCGCACCGGGCCGAGCCAGCGCGTCCCGGAGGGAGGCGAGCGACAGTGGATGACGGAAAGGCGCCGGCCGGCGCACAGAGCGCGGCAGCGACTCGGGCAGGCGGTAGACGGCCACCAGCACGTTGGCCAGACAGAGCCCGGCAGCGAAGCCTTCGGGGACCCGCGGTCCGAGGAGCGAGAGCCCGCCGCCCAGCGCCGGCCCGATCACCATCCCGAGCCCGAAGGCCGCGCCGATGAGCCCCATGCCTCGCGCGCGCTCGCCCGGGCCGGTAACGTCGGCGATGTACGCCTGCGCGACCGGGATGCTCGCGCCCGCCACACCGGCGAGCACGCGTGCCAGGAAGAGCACCTCGAGCCGCCACGCGGCGGCGAGCAAAAGATAGCTCATCGCCGACCCCGCCAGGCACAAGAGCAGGACGGGTCGCCGCCCGATGTCGTCCGAAACGCGCCCCCACACCGGCGCGAAGATGAGCTGCATGAGCGAGTACACCGCGATCAGCACGCCGGCGGTGAACGGCGTCGCCTTCATCTGCTCCGCGTAGATGGGGAGGAGCGGGATCACGATCCCGAAGCCCATGAGATCGATGAAGACGGTCAGGAAGAGGACGACGAGGGGCGAGCGGCCGGACGATGCGAGGCGCGACACCGCGCGAGGAAACCGTAAAGGTCCTGGGCAGTCAAGCCGATCGCGCGCGTGCGCCCCCGCGTCAGCTTCGTTCGGCGCCGAACCGGCGCAGGCGGCGGATGATCTCGCCCGCCTCGCGCAAGAGCGCCGCGCGGAGCCGCGGCGCCGTCGTCTCGAGGTAGCAGTCGCGCAGCGCGCGCAGGTTGCGCGCGAGCTCGCGAAGCCGCGCGCCGGGCCGCCCGGCGCGTGCGGCGCCGAGCGCCTCCGCCTCGCCCACCCGCTGCTCGATCACCCGCAGCGCCAGGTCGAGCGTCCGCCCGTCGCCGCCGCCCGCGGCCGCGCGCGGACGGATCGGAGCCGGCGTGCGGAATCCCCGCCGGCGAAGGACGCCCACCACGACGCCCACGATGCGCACGCGCTCCGCGGCGACCACGAGCGGCAGCATCTCGACGTTGGCGGGCTCGAGGCGAAGCCGCTCGTCCCTTTCCCCGCCGAGGCGCTTCACGGTGACGCCACCCTCGGCCTCCGCTATCACCGTCTGCCCGACCTCGGCCGTCTTGCGCGGCGCGATGATCAGGTAGTCGCCGTCGCGGATGCCCTCGTCGATCATCGAGGAGCCGCGCGCGCGGAGCACGAAGACCTTGCGCCCGCCCCAGAGCGCCGCGGGCAGCTCGAGGGCGCCTTCGACCGGGAAGGCGCGGAGGGGCATGCCCGCCGCCACGGTGCCGAGGAAGGGGATCGTCACCGCCGGCGCCAGCTCGAGCTCGACCGCCGCCCATCCAGCCTTCGCCGCCGCCCGCATGATTCCCCTCTTTCCCGGCACGTTCTCGTAGGCGAATAAATGGCGAAAGTCAACCCGTGAGGCCCTTCGGCCCGGCCAGCAGCGCCAGCGAGTCCCACGATCGCGGCCCCGCCTGGCTCCGAGGCCCTGCGACCCCGGCGCATTTGCCCGGCGTCAGCCCCTGTATTCCGCGAACTCGATCAGCCGCTCCACCCGGCGGTCCCATACACCGCTCCACTTCTCGGCGATGACCCGGGCCGGGGAACGGCCGATCGCGAGCTGCTCGCCCATCCGCTCGAGGTAGACGCGCTCGTCGCGCCCGGCACGGTCGAGGGCCTGCTGGCGGCGGAGCCCCTCCTCGCCGATCGCGTAGAGCTCGCGGGCGAGCTCGATCACCTTGACACCCTTGAAGCGCGCGAGCAGCGCCTCGCGGTGGACGTCGCGCCAGAGCTCGAGGCGCTCCGCGAAGGTCCAGCGCTTGACCAGGTCCCAGGCGGCCTCGAGGCAGTCCTGGGTGTAGAACACGCCCTTCACCAGCGCGGGCAGCGCGAGCATGCGCTCGGGCGGCTGGCTGTCGGCGGAGCGCACCTCGATGTAGCCCTTGAGCCGCACCTCGGGGAAGAGCGTGGTCAGGTGCAGGTTCCAGTCGTCGAGGGTCGCGCGCTCCCCGGCTGCGCCCTCGGTCAGGAAGCGGCGGAACGGGATGCCGGTCACCTCGGTCCGGTAGCGGCCGCCGCGCAGGATGAAATAGAGGGGCACGGCGAGCGCCCACTCGACGTAGTCGGCGAAGCTCGCGCCCTCCCGGAAGACGAAGGGCAGGAGCCCGCAGCGCGCGGGATCGGTCTCGGTCCAGATGTGGCCCCGGAAGCTCATGTAGCCGTTCAAGCGGCCATCGGAGATCGAGGAGTTGGCGAACATGGCGTTCACGAGCGGCGCGATCCCCATGCCGACGCGCAGCTTCAGCATCGCGTCCCGCTCGTCGCCATAGTCGATGTTGGCCTGCACCGTGGCCGTCTGCTTCATCATGCGCTGGCCGAGCGTGCCCACGTGCGTCATGTACGGGCCCATGATGCGGTAGCGCTGCTTCGGCACCCACTCGATCTCGTCGGGCGGGCTCATCGGCTGCATGCCGAGACCGAGGAACGCGATGCCGAGCTCGCTCCCGACGCTCACCACCTCGCGCACGTGGGTGGCGAGCTCCTCCTGCGTGCAGTGGATGGTCGGGCACTGCTCGCCCGAGAGCTCGAGCTGCGCCCCCGGCTCGAGAGTGATCGACGCGCCCTCGCGCACGAGGGCGACCACGCGCCCGTCCTCCTCCTTGGGCTCCCAGCCGTAGCGCTCGGCGAGCCCGCGCAGCACGGCCTCGATGCCGTGCGGGCCGGAGAAGGGTGCCGCCCTACCGGTGGCGCGCTCGACCGCGACCTTCTCGTACTCGGTGCCGATCCTCCAGCGCTCGCGCGGCTTGCCCGCGCCGTGGAACTGCTCGACGAGCTGGTCGACCGACTCGATCGGGACCGCCTGTGCGCTGGCGTGGAAGTCGGTCATCGGGGCCGGCGTAACGTTTAGCCAGGCGCTACCGCTGTCGCAAGGTAAGTCACGGGCGCGCCGCTCGCCGATCAGCCAGGTCGATGCCCCGCGCCGCGGGACACGCCACCCGCGAACGTCGCGGCGGCAAGGCCGCTCGCGACGCGCGCTCTCACCCGGCGTCCAGGTCGGTCCGCTTCCCACCCCGGAGCGCGTCGATCGAGACCGGTCCCGCGCCGGTCAGCATGAGCGACGCGGCCATCGCGAGATAGCCCAGGTTGCACTCGAAGCCGTGACCCTTTCCCGGCACGTTGAACCAGTTCAGGAAGAAGCCGTTCTGGATGTGCACCAGGAAGATTGCGCCGGTCATGACGGCCGCGATCCCGAAGGCGGCGAGGCGTGTGAGACAACCGAAGAAGACGCCCAGGCCGCCGAAGAACTCGGCCGCGATCACGAGCATCGCCATGGGTGCCGGCATGCCCTGCTTGGTGAAGGCCTCGACCGTGCCGCTGAACCCCGCGCCACCCCACCAGCCGAGCATCTTCTGCGCCCCGTGCGCGAAGAAGATCACCCCCAGCGCGAGCCGGATGACGAACGGTCCCAGGCGTGCCATGCGAGCCTCCTCCGCCGTCCGGGGGAACGGCGCCGTCAGAACGTGATCACGCCGCGCGCCACCTCCCCCTTCTCCATCGCGGTGAACGCGTCGCTCACCTGGGCGATCTTGTAGCGGCGGGTGATGAGCTCGTCGAGTTTGAGCTTCCCGGCGCGGTAGAGGTCGATCAGGCGCGGGACGTCGCGCGCCATGTTGGCCGAGCCGTAGAGCGAGCCGACCAGGGACTTCTCGGCGAGCGGGAGTAGCATCCCGGGGACCGAGACCGTCGCGGTCGCCGGCGGCACGCCCACCACGATCGCCTTCCCGCCACGGCGCACGGCCATGAAAGCCTGCGTCACCACCTCGGGGCGGCCGATCACCTCGAAGGCGTAGTCGGCGCCGCGCATCCCGGTCAGATCGAGGATTGCGTTCACCGCGTCCGTCGACCCGGCGTTCACGGCATGTGTCGCGCCGAACTGCCTGGCGAACGCGAGCTTCCGCTCGTTCAGATCGATGGCGATGATCGGGTTCGCACCCGCCAGCACCGCGCCCTGAATGACGTTCAGGCCCACGCCGCCCGCGCCGAAGACGGCGACCGACTGCCCCGGCTGCACGCGTGCCGTGTTGATGACCGCGCCGACGCCGGTCATCACGCCGCAGCCGATCAGGCAGGCGCGGTCGAGCGGCACGTCCGCGTCGATCGGGATGCAGGCGGTTTCCGCCACGACGGTGAACTCCGCCATCGATCCGATGCCCGCGAACTGGCTGATGCTGGTGCCGTTGCGGCGGAAGACCTCGGCGCCGAGCGCCTTCACGTAGCCCATCTCGCACAGGTAGGCGTTGCCCGAGTTGCAGTACCAGCAGGAGCCGCAGAACGGCACCCAGTTGAGGACCACGTGGTCCTTCGGCTTGACGCGCTGGACGCCGGCCCCGACCGCCTCGACGACGCCCGCGCCCTCGTGGCCGAGCACGCAGGGGAGCGGCATGGGCAGGTCGCCGGTGATGGCGTGCAGGTCGCTGTGGCACACGCCGCTGGCGCCGAGGCGGACGAGCACCTCGCCGTCGCGCGGGTCGCGGACGGCCAGCGGCTCGACCGAGAGCGGCTCGCGGACCGCGTTCAGGACGGCGGCCTGGGCGGTCGGCATGGGGCACCTCCTCCTGGGGTGGCGAACAATTACGGCGGCAGCGCCCTCCGGGGCAAGGGGTCCTGCGGTGCAGCGCCGAACGGGAGCGTCAGTCGATCGACGCTCGCCTGCCCGGGCAGGTGCCACGCGGCCCGCGTCATGGCCGCGCCCCGGCTGGATTTCGGGACCCGAGGCATCGGCCCCGGGGGCCGGCACGGAACCTGCTCCTGAGCATGGCACCGGACGGGATGGGTACGAGTCGATCGCCGGGCTGTGGCGTGGTGGGTGTGGTTGGGCGGTGGACGTGGCTGGATGGGACGCGATGACCGTGAACCCCCTGGGAGGGTGGCGGCGCCGCCGGCGCCGCCACCCCTTCCCGACTCCGTAGCCGGCCCCGGAAGCCTGTCCGAGCACCCCTCCGGCTGCGGCGAATGACCGGGCGGCTGCGAGCGGCCTGCTCGCACCCCACTCGAGCGGCGGTGCTTGTTAACCTCCTCGCTCGGCGCTGCGCTTGCCGCTGTCGCTCGAGGTAGTTCGTTCCGCGCTCGGAGAGCGTCGGCACGACCGTGGCCGCCTCGCGGTCGCCGGTTACTCGGACAGGCTGCCGCGCCTGAGCGTCGGCATCCAGCGCGGTACGCGCCGCAGGTACTCGGCGTAGGCCGCCCCGAAGCGCGCCTGGAGGCGCGGCTCCTCGACCCGCACCACCCAGAGGTGTGCGCCCACGCCGGCCGCGAGCGCGACGAGCGCGAGGCCCCACGAGGCGGCCGCCAGCGCGGCGCCCCCGAGCGCGAGCACGAGCCCGGCGTAGAGCGGGTTGCGGGTGCGGAGATACGGCCCTGCCAGGACGAACGCGGGCCGCGGGCCGCGCCGCGGCCGGCCGCGGCCGGCGAGCAGAAGCCCGCTGCGCGCCGCGAGCGCGAGGCCGATGACGCCGGTCACGATTCCCGCGGCACGCACCTAGCTAGCGCCGCGCCATCTCCATGATGGCCGCCCACTGCTCGGCCGACACCGGCATCACCGAGAGGCGCGGCAGCCGCAGGAGGTCGAAGCCGGCGAGCCTGCGGTTCGCGCGCATCTCGCCGAGTGCGACCGGACGCGCGAGGGGCTTGACCGGCTGGAGGTCGACCATCAGGAGCCGCGTGTCCTTCTGCTTCGGGTCGGGGTACGCGCCGCGCACGACCTTCGCGATGCCGACCACGGCCCTCTCCTCGCCGGTGTGGTAGACGAGCACCTCGTCGCCGGTCGCGACGGCCGCCAGGTGCTTCAGGGCGAGCGCGTTCTTCACCCCGTCCCAGACGGTGCGCCGGTCGCGCTCGATCTCGCGCTCGAGGTAGAAGATCTCGACTTTCTCCGCCGCCCCGCCCTTGCGCACGAACTTGTGGCCGCGGAGCACGGTGTCGAGCACGCCGAGATCGGGGCGGCCGGGCAGGTCGCTCACCCCGCGGATCTCGGTGGTGGCGAAGACGGTGTCGCCCGCGAACGCCGGCGCCGTGTGCCGCCCGGTCGCGTAGCGGACGTCGGCCAGCGCGTTGTCGGCGACGTCGGGCGAGGAGAGCCCGAGGCAGAGAGAGAAAGGGATGCCCCCGTAGACGATCAGCTGCCCGCCCAGGAAGCGCTCGGGATCCTGGTCGATCATCCACTGATTGCAGTGCACCTGCGAGGTGTTGTCGAGCATCCCCGTGAGCGCAATGTGCTCGGTGGTGATCACGCGCCCGCGCGAGTGCTCGAACACGTCGCTCGCCTGGAAGTCTTCGAGATAGGTGTCGTCGCCGGTGAGATGCGCGAGCGCGCGGTAGTCGCGGCGCGGGTCGTAGGGCGGGAGCGTGAGCGCGACGGGGATGTCGCGCGCCGGCGCTTCGCCCTCGGCGACGGGCGTCTCGGGGTCGCCCTTCCACACCTGCACCTTGCGCTGGTAGGCGAGGACGACCTCGCCATCCTGGTTGCGCCCGACGGTCTGCACGTGCACCACGCCGCGGTCGCGCTCGCGCGACGACGCCTTCACGCCGAGGACGGTCGACGTCGCCTCGATCGTGTCACCGACGCAGACCGGCGCGCCGAAGCGCATGTCGATGTACTCGAGGTTCGCGCGCCCGTTCTCGGAGACGTCCTCCACGCTCTGGCTGAAGACGACGTTCATCACCAGGCCGGGTGGCGCGACCAGGCCGCGGAACCCGTACGCCTCGGCGTAGCGCCGGTTCTTGGCGAGGGCGTTGGTGGTGAAGCAGAAGTCCGTGAAGACGGCGAAGAGGCCCTCGGTGATCGTCTTGCCGCGCTTGTGGCGGAAGACCTGCCCGGGGCGGAAGTCCTCCAGGAAGTTGCCGTGCTTGGTGGGTCGCTTGGCCACGGGGCCGTCCCTTTAGCGGGCTGCGCGCGCCGCCGTCAACCGCCGCCGCGCGCTCAGACCTTCAGCAGGTTGCGCGCGATCACCGCGCGCTGCACCCCGAGGGGCACGTGTCGAGCACGCCGAGCCGGAGCCCGCCCAGCTCGCGCGGCACCTCGAGGTTCATGAGCCCGAGCTCCCACGCCTTGCGCGCCACGTCCCCGGGGAAGCGCTGCTCCTCGTCGCAGCGGGCCGCCACCGGAATGATGTCCGCGGCGGCGAAGCGGCGCGCGGTTTGCTCGAGCCGCACCTGCTCGGGCGTGAGTCGAACGCCAGCACCGTCATCAACCGCGGGCGGCCGTCTCCGCCCGGACGCCCGGCCGGCGTGCGGCCAGCACCTTGGTCACTCGCCTCCCCTTCACCTCGGCGACGGAGAGGTCATACCCCTCGACGGCCACCCTGTCGCCGGGGCGCGGCATCCGCCCCACCTGCGCCGTCACGAAGCCGCCGAGGGTGCTCACGTCGGCGGTCTCTGCGAGCTTGACGCCGAGCCGCTCGGCGACGTCGTCCACCAGCATGAGGCCGTCGAAGACGAGGCCCTGCGGCGTCTCCTCGACGTTCGGCGGCTCGCGGTCGAACTCGTCCTGGATCTCGCCCACGATCTCCTCGATCACGTCCTCGAGGGTCACCAGCCCCGAGGTGCCGCCATACTCGTCCACCACGATCGCCATGTGCGTGCGCCGCTGCTGGAAGTCCTTCTGGAGCGCGTCGAGCGGTCGCGTCTCGGGGACGAAGAGGATCTCGCGCTTGAGCGCCGCCAGGTCCTCCGAGGAGCGGAGCTGGTCGCGGCGGTTGAAGAGGTCCTTCACGTGCACCATGGCGATCACGTGGTCGATGTCGGTCGCGGCGAGAGGATAGCGCGTGGCAGCGGTCTGGGTGACGACGGCGAGGTTCTCCTCGAGGCTCCGGGCGAGCGAGAGGTACGCGATATCGGCCCGCGGCACCATCACGTGGCGCGCCGTGCGCTCGGTGTAGTCGATGACGTTCTCGAGGAGCTCGCGCTTCGCGCCCGAGAGCACCCCCACGCGGTGCGACTCGGCGAGCAGGATGCGGAGCTCTTCCTCGGAATGCGCGAGGTCGCCGCTCGTCTCGGCGGTCATGCCGAGAAGCGCGAGGGTGCCCCTCGACGCCCGGTGGAGCAACCAGAGGGCAGGCGCGAAGAGGAGCTGGAAGAGACGCATCGGGGGCGCCACCCAGAGGGCCACGCGCTCCGTGAACCGGATGGCGAACGACTTCGGCGCCAGCTCGCCGAGCACGATGTGCAGGACCGTGATGGTCGCGAAGGCGACCGCGATCGACGTGTTCTCGATGACGCGCTCCGACTCGATTCCGAGCGCGGCGAAGAGGGGGACGAGGAGGTGCGCGAAGGCCGGCTCGCCGATCCAGCCGAGTCCCAGGCTCGAGAGCGTGATCCCGAGCTGGGTGGCCGAGAGGAAGACGTCGAGGCGCCGCTGGAGCGCGGCCACGAGGCGCGCCTGCCAGTGGCCCTCCGCGGCGAGCGTCGCCACCCGCGTCGCCCGCACCCGCACCATGGCGAACTCCGCGGCGACGAAGAAAGCGTTCACCACGACGAGCGCCAGGGCGAGCGCGACGAGCAGGGGGTCGGAGACCATCCGCGGCGGGCCCGAACCCGCACCGGGATGCTAGAGGAACGGCGCCCGGGGAGGCAAGCGCCGCTGCATGACACTCCGGCCGGGCGCGTGTATGCTGCTCGAGGGCAGGCGGAGAACGCCGCCGGAGGAGGTTGCATGCGACGTGGCGTGGCTGTGGGGATGGGATGCGCGCTGCTGCTCGCCGGGGTGGCGGCGCACGCGCGCGGCGAGCGCGAGCTCACCAACGACGAGCTGCGGGCCGAGATGGCGAAGAACCGGACCCTGGCGGCGTACGTGGCCCGCAACGGCGAGCCGGACGTCGCGGAGTCGCACTTCCTTGCCGACGAGCCGCCGTGGGACGATCACGAGGTGACTCTCTACTACCTCGACGCGCGCAAGGAGATCGGCTTCGCGCGCGCCTGGATCCTGGGCAACCCGGAGATCGATATCCGGCGCTACGAGCGGCCGCTCACGGACGAGCAGGTGGCGACGCTCGCGAGCCGCGTGAAGGCGCGTGCCAAGCAGGCGCCAGCGGCGCCCGCTGCGGGTGCCCCGCCCGGTGATCCTCCCGCCGTGCCAGCCCCCCCCGGGACGACCTCCGGCGCCGAGCAGACGGCCGGCCTCGGTCCCGACGAGCGCGCCGAGCGGGCGGCTGGGCGCGCCGAGGACGCCGCGGGGCGCCTCGAAACGGCCGCCGACTCGGCCGAGCACGCGGCCGAGCGCGCGGAGGCAGTCGCCGCGAAGGCGGAGAGCGAGTTTCACCGCGGAGTGCGGAAATAGCGCGCGACCAATGCGGGCGCTGCGCTGGGACGGAGTCCGGCTGGCGCTCGCGCTCGGTCTCCCCGATCCAGAACCCGCCTCGGGCGAGGCGCTCGTCCGCGTCCACCTCGGCGGCATCAGCCGCGCCGATCAACGAGGTGACCATCCTGGGCTCACGCCGGGGGGCGCTTTCCGCCCGCTGGCCGCCCGCCGCGTGTCGGTTGCAGCGCTCATCGACGCGGTGTATCCGCTCGGCGACGCGGTCGCGGCCTTCACCCATGCCGCGACACCCGGAACGCTCGATCGTGGACGCCCAGGGACAAATGGCGATCGCCGTCTCGTCGCTGCCCGACGCAGCCCCGCTCAGCACGCCTGAGCGTGCGCTGGCGCGCTGGCTCCGTCTCTTCGCCGTACTGTTCGCGCTCGGCGCGCTCGGCTTCCTCCTCCGTCCGGATGACATCGTGCGGGACCTCGACTGGGTGGGCTCGCTGCTCGGGCTCCCGACGCTACCGCCGAGCCGAGCTCCGGTCGCGTCCGACTTCTGGCTCGCGCTCGCCGTAGCCAACATGGCGACCATCACCGCGTCCGCGTGGCTCGCCGCCGGCGACGTGCGCCGCCGGCGAGCCCTGGTCTACCCGGTCGTCGTCTCGAAGCTGGCGTCGTCGGCCACGGGGCTCCTCCTCTTCGTGCAATGGACACGTGCGTTCCCGCTGCTGACGATCGCGCTCGTGGACTTGCCGATCGCGATCGTTCTGCTGCGGGCGCTCCGGCGCGCCCGGCCTGCCGCGTGACGGCGTACGAGGAAGAGCTCCTCCGCCTGCTCGTCCGGCTCTCGTACTTCCGCGAGCCCGGGAAGCAGTTCCGGCTCGCGTCGGGACGGATGAGCGACTACTACATCGAGTGCTCGCTGACCACGACCAACCCTGCGGCGATCCCGCTCATCGGCGCGCTGGTGCACGCGCGGGTCCCGGCCGAAGCCGTCGCGATCGGCGGTCCGACCATGGGTGCCGACCCCATCGCCGCGGCGGTCGCCTTCCACAGCGCCGGCACCGGCCACCCGGTGGCGTGGTTTTCGGTACGGAAAGCCGCCAAGGAGCACGGCGCGGCGCGTTGGCTCGAAGGCTCGGCCAAGCCGGGCGACACCGTCGTGGTGGTCGAAGACGTGATCACTAGCGGCGCCTCGCTGATCGAGGCGGTCCGCAAGTGCCGCGAGGAAGGGCTCCGCGTCCGCCGCGCCATCGTGCTCGTCGATCGTGAGGAGGACGGCGGGTGCGCGCGGGCGGAGAAGGCCCTCGCCGAGGTGGGCGGGGACTTCGAGGCGCTCTTCACCCGCGGCCAGCTCGAGCGGGCGTGGCAAGCGGCGCGTCGGTGCAGTTAGCTGGCTAACTAGCCTGGTGTGCCATGGCGAGGAGCCCGGCTCCCGCCTGGACGCAAACCAGCGGCCGCAGCGGAAGGACCCGGAGCGCACTCTCGCTCTCGACCTCGCCACCGATCACGGCGAGGCGGTCGCGCAGCGCGTCGGCGAGCCGCCGCTCTCCAACCATCTCTGCCAGCCGGTACACCTCGCCCAGGTACAGCATGTGGTGGAACGCCCGGCAGGTCGTCGCGTCGAGCGCCTCGGCGCGGGTGGCCTCGCGGGTGTACGCCGGATCCTGGGCGTGGGCTCGCTCGGCGGCCAGGCGCTTCGGCGTCTTCTCGAGGTAGTCGGCGACAGAGCGGGTGAGACGGTGTGCGGGCGCGCGTCCGCGAAGCGCGCCGAACGCCCGCTCGCACTCCGCGTGCAGGGCCTCGGCGCGGCCGAGACCGGCGAGGAGCGCGTCCCGGCGGCACATGCCTGCCGCCCTCGTGTCCTCGAGCCCCGGCGCCGTGTAGTACGGCAGCTCGCAGACGAGCGAGAAGGCGTCGCAGACTCGCCGGAGCCAATCGTCGGAGCTGGTGCCCGCCTCGATCAGCGGGGCGGGATCTTCCCCGAGCGTGCGCGCCATGAACTCGTACGTCTCGTCGATGCCGAAGAGGGCGTAGACGGCGGGCGCGAGCGTGCGGAGGTAGGGCACCTCGGGCTCGCCGCGATGGAGGGGCAGGCCCTGGTGCGCAACCAGGCGGTGGAGCGCGGCGAACAGCGCCGGCCGCTCGTGCGAGACGTAGAAGTAGACCCCGCAGAAGCCCGCGTTGTGGAGCGAGTAGAAGAAGTGCGGGCGCACTCGCTCCATGACGCGCATCACGGCCGCCGTCTCGGGCGACGGGGTCGTGAAGCGGAGCGTCTTGTATTCGATCGGGAAGCTCCACTCGACCTGCTCCCGGTGTGGCGGGCGGTAGTAGTTGAGGGTGTAGCGCAGCGGAGAGAATCCCCCCTTGAACCAGCCCTCGTTCAGCACGAGCCCGTCGGGATCGGCGACCGTGATGGCGTACACGGTTGCGTCGAGGCGTGCGCGGAGCTCCGGGTCTTCGCACAGGAGCCGGCAGAGGAACTCGAGCGTGAGCGTGCCGATCGGCTCGTTCGGGTGCGGCACGCCGAGGAAGAGGGCGGCCTTCCCGCCGTGGCCGACCGTGAGCAGCTCGATCGGCCGGCCCTCTGCCGAGGCGCCGACGGTCTCCAGGCGCGCGATCCCGGGGAACTCGGCGACCAACCGGCGCGAGCTCTCCCGCAGTTCCTCGAGGGTCAGGAACTCTCGACGGTCCGGCACCCGGGCGAGGAGCGCCGCGAGATCGAGCGGGTCTTCTACGACAGCTCCTTCGAGGAGTAGCCGAGGATGCGCCGCGCGACGATCAGCTGGTTGATCTGCTGCGTGCCCTCGAAGATGTCGTTGATCTTGGCGTCCCGCATCCACTTCTCGAGGAGGAGCTGGCGCGAGTAGCCGAGCGGGCCCAGCATCTCGACCGCCTTCTGCGTGATCTGGGTCACGACGAGGCCGGCCTTCGCCTTGGCCATCGAGGCCTCGAGGTTGTTGCGCAGGCCGTTGTCCATCATCCAGGCGGCGCGCCAGGTGAGGAGCCGGGCTGCCTCGAGCTGGGCCTCCATCTCCATCACGTCGCGCTCGAGGGCGGTCAGCTTGTGGGGGGCGAGGCCGTAGCGGATCGCGATGCCGCGCTCCTCGAGCGTGTCCTTGACGAAGTCGAGCGCGGCCCGGCCGACGCCGATGGCGCTCGCCGCGACGATCGGGCGAGTGGCGTCGAAGGTGGCCATCACGCCCTTGAAGCCCTCGCTCGTCTTCGGGACCTCGGGGCTGCCGAGGATGTTGTCGAGCGGCACGCGGCAGTCCTCGAAGACGAGCGTCGCCGTGTCCGAAGCCCGGATGCCGAGCTTGTTCTCGACCTTGGTGACGTACATGCCGGGCGTGCCCGCCTCGACCACGAACGCCTTGATGCCGGCCCGGCCGGCCGAGCGGTCGAGCGTCGCCCACACCACCACGAAACCTTCCGACTTCTCGGCCGCCATGAGACCGCTGGTGCAGAAGATCTTGGTCCCGTTCAGGACCCAGTGGTCGCCGTCGCGCACGGCGGTGGTCTGGATGGCCGAGCTGTCCGAGCCGCATCCCGGCTCGGTGATCGCCATCGCGGCCCACTTGGGTTTACCGCCCTTGAAGCGCGAGAGGAAGCGCTCCTTCTGCTCCGGGGTGCCGGCAGCGGCCACCGCGGCGCCGCCGAGGCCGGTATTGGGAATCGAGAGATAGAGCCCCGCGTCGCCCCAGGACAGCTCCTCGATCGCCACGCACATGGCGAGGTTCCGTTCGCTCCGCTCCTCCCGGGGCTTTTTCTCGGCGCCCGCGACCGGGTTCCCGCTCGACACCTGCCACATCATGTTGAGGAAGTCCCAGGGCTTCTCGTGCTCGCACTCGTCGTACTCGCGCGCGATGGGGCGCATCGCCTGCTCGGCGACCGCGTGCACCATCTGTCGCTGGATCTGGACGCCTTCGGACAGCTCGAAGTCGATCATGGGCGCTCCTCCTCAGACGATGGCGAGGCCATCGAAGGTGGCGAACCCGCGCGCGTTGCGGAGCCAGAGCTCCACCGGATGCTCGCGGATGTAGCCGTGGCCGCCGAGGACCTGTACGGCGTTGTCGGTGATGTTCAAGGCCGACTGGCTGGCGTACTGCTTCACGAGGACGGCCTCGCGCGTGGCCGGCTGGCCGGAGTCGAGCTTCCATGCTGCCTCCCAGGTGAGAAGGCGCATGGAGTCGATCTCGATCGCCATGTCGGCCAGCTTGAACGCGATCGCCTGCTTCTGCGCGATCGCCACGCCAAAGGCGCGCCGCTCCTTGGCGTAGTCGCGGGCGTAGTCGAAGGCCGCCCGGGCGATCCCCACCGCGAGCGCGGCGACAGCGATGCGGCTCGCGTCGACGAGCGGCTGGAGGTTCGCCCCCTCGCCACCCAGGCGGGCTCGGACCGGCACGCGCACGCCTTCGAGCGTCACGGGGAACGTGTCGAGCGCCTTGATGCCCATGTTCTTCTCGCGCTCGCGGACGGTGAGACCCGGCGTGCCGCGTTCGACGATGAAGGCCGCGAGCCCCTCGGGCGCGGCCGCATAGACGAGGATCCCCTCGGCGCGCGCGGCGAGCGGCACCAGACACTTCTCGCCGGTGAGCACGTAGTCGCCGCCCTGCCGTTCGGCGCGGGTGGCCAGTGACGTCGCATCGAAGTCCCAGCGCGGCTCGACGAAGGCCGCCGTCCCGACCGTGAACTCGTGGCCCGCGAAACGCGGCAGCCAGCGCCCGCACTGCTCCTCGGTGCCTGCCACGAGAAGCGGGATGGTGAGGAGACGGGGGGCGAGGAGATGAAGGGTGAGAGCCAGGTCACCGTACGCGAGCTCCTCCAAGAGGAGGGCGCTGGTGACCGCCGAGCGGGCATCCCCGTAGCCACCGAACGCCTCCGGAATCGCGCTCTGCACCAGCCCGAGCTCCCAGCCGCGCTGGACGATGGTTTCCGGGACCGCGTTCTTCTCGTCGGCCTCCCGCGCCGCGGGTCGGAGGACCTCGCGCGCGAAGCCTGCCATGGTCTGACGGATGAGCTCCTGCTCGTCCGTCGGCTTGAAGTTCACCATGCCCGCTTGCCTCCCGAGACTGCGACGCCCGTGCCCGAGCTCCCGGTGGCGAGCCATGCGCTGAGCTGCTCGACGAGCGTGTCGAGGACCCGCCGGAGATCGATCTCCTCCGGATCCTGGTAGTGCTGAACCTCCGCCCCGATGATGCCCCCCATGATGACGGCTGCCGCTGCCTCGGGCGCCACATCAGCGCGCAGCGTGCCCTTCTGCTGCCCGCGCAGGATGACGGTGGCCAGGAAGCCCCGCATGCGGCGCAGGATGTCGCGGAACTCCCCCGACAGGCGCGGATTCGTGTCGAGCGCCTCGATCATGAGCGTGATGATGAAGCGCCGGTGGTTGGAGACCGTGGCGTGGAAGAAGCAGGCGTCGACGACCTCGCGCAGCCGCGTGAGCGCGTCGGGCGTCGGCGTCACCTTCTCGAGGACGTGCTGCTCGAAGCCGCCGATGCGGTCCTTCACGGTCTCGAAGAGGAGCTCTTCCTTGTCGCGGAAGTGGTAGTAGACGGCGCCCTTGGTGACGCCGGCATCGCGCGCGATGCGAGCGATGGTGGTGCCCTGGTAGCCGAGGCGCGCGAAGCAATCGATCGCGGCGGCCATGAGCTGCTTGCGCGACGGCTCGGGTCTCTCGGACCGCGATTTGCGGCCGCGCGACATACTGAACGTTCAGTATCTTCTCTGACGCACCCTGTCAACAGGTGTAGAAAAACTTGTGGACAGACGCTGGAAGCCTCGCTGGGCTAGCTAGGAGGCCGGCGGCATCGCGCCCGTGCCGGCGCCCGGCGAGGTCGCCCGCCACCCGACCTGGAGCGGGAGGAGGGGAGGAGCTCACCCGCCTGGGAGCGGCGCAAGGGGCCTGTTTCGTAGGCCGCGTTCACATCCACGCGCCGCCGTCGACGCGCAGCACCTTGCCCGTGATCCACGCGGCGTCGTCGGAGGCGAGGAAGACGGCGGCCCGCCCGATGTCGGCCGGCGCGCCCGCGCGGCCGAGCGGGATGGTCTGGAGCACCGCGTCCCCGTGGAAGCGGATCAGGCGCTCGCCCATCTCCGAACGTACCAGGCCCGGCGCGATGACGTTCACCCGCACCCCGGCGCTCGCGACCTCCTTGGCGAGCACCTTGGCGAGGGCGTTCACCCCGGCCTTGGCGACGTGATAGGGCGCGCCGCCCGCTTGGGCCGCGTCGGCGCCGATCGAGGAGATGAAGAGGAAGACACCCTTCCGCGCGACGACGTGCGGGATCGCCGCGCGCGCCGTCCAGAAGGCGCCGTCGAGGTCCGTCGTGAGCACGCGGCGCCACTCGGCCGGATCGGTCTTCGCGATCGTCGCCACTCGCGCCGCGACTCCGGAGTTCGCGACCGCGACGTCGAGCCCACCCAGGAACGCAACCGCCTGGGCCACCATGGCCTCGACCGCCTGCCCCTCGCCAACGTCGGCCTGGACCACCACCGCTCGCCGCCCGAGGGCGCGCACCTCGGCCGCGGTGGCCTCCGCGGCTTCGCGGTCACGCCGATAGTTGATCGCCAGGTCCGCGCCCTCGCGCGCGAACTCGAGCACGATGCCGCGTCCGATGCCCCGGCCGCCGCCGGTCACGAGCGCGGTCCTGCCCTCGAGCTTACCCACGTTCGACGCCGAACCCTAGCCTTCAGCCTCGCCCGATTCGGCCAGCACCGTCATCACGTTGTCGCGCACCTCCGCGAAGCCGCCGCCGAGGCGCAGTCGTACCACGCCGGCGTCGGCGCGATACGAGAGCTCGCCGGGCTCGAGCGCGGTCATCAGCGCCGCGTGGTCGGGAAGGACGCCGATCTGCCCCCAGGTGCCCGCGGCGGTGACCTCACGCACCTCGGCGTCCACGAGCTCGCGCTCGGGTGTGCGGACACGCAGGCGAAGGTGATCCGCGCTCATGCCGCCATCCTCCGGGCCTTCTCGATCGCGTCATCGATGCTCCCCACCATGTAGAAGGCCTGCTCGGGGAGATCGTCGTGCGTGCCTTCGACGATCTCGCGGAAGCCGCGGATCGTCTCCGGGAGCGGAACGTAGACGCCCTTGTAGCCGGTGAACTGCTCGGCCACGTGGAAGGGCTGGGAGAGGAACTTCTGGATCTTGCGCGCGCGGGCGACGGCGAGCTTGTCGTCCTCGGAGAGCTCGTCCATACCCAGGATGGCGATGATGTCCTGAAGGTCCTTGTAGCGCTGCAGGACCGCCTGCACCTGGCGCGCGACCCGGTAGTGCTCCTCGCCCACGACGGCGGGGCTGAGGATGCGCGAGGTCGAGTCGAGCGGATCCACGGCGGGGTAGATGCCGAGCTCGGCGATCTGCCGCGAGAGCACGGTCGTCGCGTCGAGGTGCGCGAACGTCGTCGCCGGTGCCGGGTCGGTCAGGTCGTCGGCGGGGACGTAGATCGCCTGCACCGAGGTGATCGAGCCCTTCTTGGTGGTCGTGATCCGCTCCTGGAGCTCGCCGATGTCCGTGCCGAGGGTCGGCTGGTAGCCGACCGCGGAGGGCATGCGGCCCAAGAGCGCCGAGACCTCGGAGTTGGCCTGCACGAAGCGGAAGATGTTGTCGATGAAGAGGATGACGTCCTTGCCTTCCTCGTCGCGGAAGTACTCGGCCACGGTGAGCGCCGAGAGGCCGACCCGGGCGCGCGCGCCGGGCGGCTCGTTCATCTGCCCGTAGACCAGGGCGGCGCGCGAGATGACGGGGTTGCCGTCGGAGAGCTTCGACTCCTGCATCTCGAGCCACAGGTCGTTGCCCTCGCGGGTGCGCTCGCCGACGCCGCCGAACACCGACACGCCGCCGTGCTGCTTGGCGACGTTGTTGATCAGCTCCAGGATGATGACCGTCTTGCCGACGCCGGCGCCGCCGAAGAGCCCGATCTTCCCGCCCCGCTGGTAGGGGGCGAGGAGGTCCACGACCTTGATGCCGGTCTCGAAGGCCTGCACCTGGGTCTCCTGCTCGGTGAAGGCCGGGGTGTCGCGATGGATGGGGTAGCGCCTGCTGGCCGCGATCGGACCGCGCTCGTCGACCGGCTCGCCGACCACGTTCATGATGCGCCCGAGGGTCGCCTCGCCGACCGGCACCTTGATGAGCTCGCCCGTGTCGCGCACCTCCTGGCCGCGTGTGAGGCCCTCGGTCGAGTCCATGGCGATGGTGCGGACGGTCTTCTCGCCGAGATGCTGCGCGACCTCGACCACCAGGTTCCATGGCCGGTCGTCGATGGCGGGGTTCGTGATCTGGAGGGCGTTGTAGATCGCCGGGAGGTCGCCGTCCGGGAACTCCACGTCGACGGCGGGGCCGATCACCTGCGTGATGCGTCCGATGCTGGGCATGAGCGGAGCTATCCTTTCAGCGCCTCGGCGCCGGAGACGATCTCCATCAGCTCCTTCGTGATGGTCGCCTGGCGGGCGCGGTTCATGGAGAGCGTCAGCCGATCGATCATCTCGCCGGCGTTCCGGGTCGCGTTCTCCATCGCCGTCATGCGTGCACCGTGCTCGCTCGCGATGGCCTCGAGGAGGGCCTGGGTGACGAGCACCTCGATGTAGCGCGGCAGGAGATGCGCGAGCAGCTCTGGGCGCTTCGGCTCGAAGATGTAGTCGGCGACCGGGGCATCCGTGGACGGCGCCGCCACGGGCAGCACCGGAGCGGCGCTCGGCAGCTGGGAGAGCGCCGAGCGGAAGCGCGTATAGACGAGGTAGACGGCGTCTGTCTCCTGAGCGACGAAGCGACGGGTCACCTCTCCGGCCAGCTCCGCGGCCATGGCCGTGGGGGCCGTGGTGAGGATGCCCTGACGGTGCGCCACCACCCGCGCCGAGCGCCGGCGGTAGTACTCGAGGCCCTTCCGTCCCACCACGACGACGGCCGTCTCCGCCCCGCCATGCTGCCGCACGAACCCTCCCGCGAAGCGAAGCAGGTTCGCGTTGTAGCCACCGCAGAGGCCGCGGTCGCTGGTCAGCACGAGCAGGTCGATCCGCTGCTCGGGTCGGCGGGCGAGGAGCGGATGCGCCTCCGGCTCCACCCCCGCGGCCACCGCCGCGAACATCTCGGTCAGCTTGGCGGCGTAGGGGCGGGCGCGCTCTGCGGCCTCCTGGGCACGCCGGAGCTTGGCGGCTGCCACCATCTTCATGGCCCTGGTTATCTGCTGGGTCGAGCGGACCGTGGCGATCCGCTTGCGGAGAGCCTTGAGGCTCGGCATCCGGCGGCGCTAGGCCTTGAAGAGCGTCCCAAAGTCGCTGAGGGCGGCGTCGATCTTCGCCTTCACGTCGTCGGCCAGCTCCTTCCTGTCGCGGAGCAGCGCGAGCACCGCCCCGTGCTTCGCCTCGAGGAAGGCGTAGAGCTCGCTCTCGTAACGCTGGATGGCGGCGACGGGGAGCGCGTCCAGGTAGGCGTTGGTAGCGGCGTAGATGATCACGATCTGCTTCTCGACGGGCAGGGGGACGAACTGCCCCTGCTTCATCACCTCGACGAGACGCTGGCCGCGATCCAGCTGCCGTTTCGTCGCCGCGTCGAGGTCGGAGCCGAACTGAGCGAAGGCCGCCATCTCGCGGTACTGCGCCAGCTCGAGACGGAGCGGCGCCGCGACCTTCTTCATCGCCTTCACCTGCGCGTTGCCGCCCACGCGCGACACCGAGATGCCGACATTCACCGCCGGCCGCACGCCCGAGTAGAAGAGGTCCGACTCGAGGAAGATCTGTCCGTCCGTGATCGAGATGACGTTGGTCGGGATGTAGGCCGAGACGTCGCCGGCCTGGGTCTCGATCACCGGGAGCGCGGTGAGCGAGCCGCCGCCCTTCTCGTCGCTCATTTTGGCAGCCCGCTCGAGAAGGCGCGAGTGGAGGTAGAAGACGTCGCCGGGGTACGCCTCGCGGCCCGGCGGCCGGCGGAGCAGGAGGGAGAGCTGGCGGTACGCGGTCGCGTGCTTGGAGAGGTCGTCGTAGATGAGGAGCGCGTGGCGCCCGCTCTCCCGGAAGTACTCGCCCATGCTGCAGCCGCTGTAGGGCGCGATGAACTGGAGCGGCGCGGGATCCGAGGCAGACGCCACCACAACGGTCGTGTAGTCCATCGCGCCTTCGCGCGTGAGCTTGTCCACCACCTGCGCCACCGTCGAGCGCTTCTGACCGATGGCGACGTAGAAGCACATCACGTCCCCGCCGCGCTGGTTGATGATGGTGTCGAGCGCGATGGCGGTCTTGCCGGTCTGGCGATCGCCGATGATGAGCTCGCGCTGGCCGCGACCGATGGGAATCATCGCGTCGATCGCCTTGATGCCAGTCTGAAGCGGCTCCTTCACCGGTTGGCGGACGACGATGCCGGGCGCCTTCAGCTCGATGCGTCGGGTGGCGGTCGTCTTGACCGCTCCCTTGCCGTCGATGGGCTGGCCGAGGGCGTTGACGACGCGCCCGAGCAGCGCCTCGCCCACCGGGACCTCGGCGATGCGACCGGTGCGCCGGACCTCGTCGCCTTCCTTGATCTCCTCCTGCCCGCCCAGGACGGCGGTGCCGACGTTGTCCTCCTCGAGGTTCAGCACGATACCGTAGATGCCGTGCGGGAACTCGATCAGCTCGCCCGCCGCCGCCCGGTCGAGGCCATAGATGCGGGCGATGCCGTCGCCGCAGGAAAGCACCACGCCCGTCTCACGCACCTCGAGCTGCTTCTCGTACTCCTTGATCTGCTCGCGGATGATGTCGCTGATCTCCGCCGCGCGGATCTGCATCGCTGTGTTCCCCCCGGGCCGGCGGCTAGCCGCCGCCCACGGCCATCTCCTTCGTCAGGCGAGCGAGCTGGGTCCTCAGGCTCCCATCGTAGACCGTCCCGCCGATGTCGAGCACCACACCCCCGAGCAGCTCTGGGTCGAGATTGGTGGCGGCAAGGATATCTCGCCGGCCCGTCAGGCGGCGCGCGAGCTCGATGAGCTCGGTTCGCTCGCCGGCGCTGAGCGGCGTCGCCGAGCGGATCGCGATGCGCACGCGCCCGAGCTCGTCGTCGAGCAGGGCCTCGAACCAGCGCGCGAGGTCCGGGAGGATCGCCAGCCGGTCCCGCTCCGCGAGCAGCCCGATCAGGTTGCGGACCATCGGCGAGAGCCCGAGCGCGTCCGCGACCCCCGTGGCGGTCCGCAGCCGCGCTCGGGCGTCGATCGCGGGGCTCAGCACGACGGGGCCTAGCCGCGGCTCGTCGAAAGTGGCGGCCGCCCGATTGAGCTCCTCGCCCATCGCCTCGAGCGCCCCCACCTCGCGGGCGAGGGTGAGCAACGCGCGCGCGTAGCGCTTGGCGAGGCGGCCCGTCACGCCGGCGCTCCGACGCCGGCGACGAACTCGCGCACGAACCGCTGCTGATCCTCGGGCCGGATCGCCCGGCGGACGAGCGCCGTAGCCTGCCGCACCGCCTCCTCGATCACCTCGGAACGCAGCGCCGCCCGGGCCAGGGCGAACTCGTGCGCGGCCAGCAGGCGGGCATCGGTGCGAATACGCTCCGCGGCCGCACGCCCGAGCGTGCGGAGCGCCTCGCACTGCTGCTCCGCGGTGGCCCTCAGGTCCGCCCGGAGCTGGGCGCGCAGCGCCGGCAGGTTCTCGACGTCCCGCGCGATCGCGGCGCGCAGCGCCTCCGCCTCGGCGCGGGCCCGAGCCCCCGCCTGCAGCGCCGCGCGCAGGCGCGCCGTACGGGCGCGGAAGTACTCGACCGCGGGACCGCGCCCGACGCGCGCGATAACCGCGACGAAGATGACGAAGTTGAGGGCCGGCCAGAGGAGCTGGCCGACCGCCGCCTGATGCGCCGCGTGCTCGTTCATGCGGTGCGCCCCAGGATCTTCTCGGCCACGACGCGGGCGATCTCGCTCGCGGAGTCGCGCAGCCCGAGGCGAGCGCGCTCCACCTCCTCGTCGACCTGCACACGGACGTCGGTGAGCGTCCGCTGCGCGTCCGCACGCGCCTCGGTGATCAGCCGCTGTTGCTCCGCCTCCGCCTGGCGCACCATCTCCTGCATCTCCCGCTGCGCCTCGATCTTCGCCTGGTCGAGCGCCGCCGCATGCTCGGCCCGCAGGCGCTCGGCCTCCGCCTGGATCGCACGGGCCTCCTTCACGGCCCCCTCCGAGCGAGCCGTGCGCTCGCGGATGAGGCGCAAGGCGGGGTCGAACCACAGGCGCTTGAGGACGAGCCAGAGCACCACGAAGATCGCGATCTGAACCAGGAGCGTATGGTCGATACTCATCGCGCGGTCCGGCTACGACCCGCCATAACTACCCGACGCGTCGCGGTAATTCCAGCGAGGGGGCCCGAGCTGCGGCTACTTGGCGAGCTCGGAGTGCAGCCTGACCGCGGCGACGTCCTGCGGCCGCTCGTCCTTGGGGAAGAAAGCGACCTTTCGATCCCTTTCGACTCGAGCGGCCTCCGTGCCGGACATCGTGCACTGCCCCTCGAAGATGACGCCCTCCTGAATGACGAGGCTCGGCGTCGAGATGTTGCCGAAGACCTTGCCCGGCGCCCGGATCTCCAGGCGTTTACGCGCCGTGATGTCGCCCGTCACCTTGCCGTGCACCACGACCGTGGTCCCGGTGATGTGCGCGTTGACGACCGCGCCCTCGCCGATGGTGAGTGCGTCCTGCACGGTGACCTCGCCCTCTACCTGACCCTCGATGCGGACCGTACCCTCGAAGGCGAGCTTGCCGGCGACCCGACTGCCCTTACCGAGGAACGCACTCGTGCCGCCGGTCTCGTCCACCTGAGCCTTGTCGCGCTCGAACATCTCCCCCTCCCGTGGCGCAGGATCCCGGCGCGGCACCGGCGCAGCCTCGGGATCGAATCCCCGCGGCCGATCGCTCCGCTCCCGATCCTTCCCGAATAGCGCCATTGAAACTCCGAGGCGCCGCGGGCCTTGCCCGGCGGCCGTGCTGGTCGGCTCCCGAGAAAACGGGGCCGCTTCTAGCACCGGTTCCCCGACAGTGTCAAAGCAGTCAAGCGCGCGGCAGAGCCTGCCGGAGACGGTCGACGAGGCCGTCGAGCTCGGCGTCGGAGTAGAACTCGATCTCGATCGAGCCCCCACGCGCGTGACGGGTGATCCGCACGCGCGTGCCGAAACCCCGCGTGAGCTCTTCGGCGAGTTCCCGCAGATGGAGGTCGGTGGGCGGGCCCCCGACCGGGCGCCTTCCCACACGCTGCCGCCGGGTGGCTGCCAGGTCCTCCGCCGCGCTCTTGGTCAGGCGGCGCGTGACGATCTCGCGCCCGAAGCTCACCTGCTCCGTCACCCCCTCGATGGCGAGCACGGCGCGCGCGTGCCCCGCCGTCAGCTCCCCGCTCTCGAGCTGCGCCTTCACCGCGTCCGGGAGCCCCAGCAGCCGGAGCGTGTTCGTGATCGCCGGCCGGCTCTTCCCCACCCGCGCCGCGATATCCTCCTGCGTGAGCCCGTGCGTATCGATCAGGTGGCGGTACGCCTCCGCCTCCTCCAGCGGGGTCAGGTTCTCGCGCTGCACGTTCTCGATCAGCGCCAGCTCCAGCCGGTCCTCGACCCGCGCCTCGCGCACGATCACCGGCACCCGCTCGAGCCCGGCGCGCCGCGCCGCCCGCAGCCGCCGCTCCCCGGCGATCAGCTCGTAGCGGCCCGCGATGCGGCGCACGACCAGCGGCTGGAGCAGCCCGTGGCGGCGGATCGAGTCGGCGAGCAGGCCGAGCGCCTCGTCGTCGAAGTGGCGCCGCGGCTGCTCGGGGTTGGGCACGATCTCGTGGACCGGCACCGCAAGCTCGCCCGGCGCCGCTGCGGCTGCCCGCCGTTCCTCCGGCGCCGGAAAGAGCGCCTCCAGACCCTTCCCCAGTGCCTTCCGCACCCCGCTCTCCATTCAGGTTTTCTCTCTAAAGTCGGGGGGCATGGTCACGCCTCGGCGTCGCGTTGCACGGGCTCGGGCAGCGCGGGCGCCGCGATCTCGCGCGCCAGCGCGCGGTAGGCCGCAGCCCCGCGCGAACTGGGATCGTAGAGGAGCACCGGGATGCCGTGGCTCGGACTCTCCGAGACGCGCACGTTGCGAGGGATGACCGTACGGAACACCTGGTCCCCGAAATGGGCGCGGACCTCATCCTGGACCTGCCGAGCCAGGCTGTTGCGCCCGTCGAACATGGTGAGCAGCAGGCCCTCCAGCGCCAGAGCCGGGTTTAAGGCGTCGCGCACGCGGCCCACCGTATCGAGGAGTGCCGTGAGTCCTTCCAGGGCGTAATACTCGCACTGCAGTGGGACCAGGACGCTATCCGCCGCGCGTAGCGCGTTCACGGTGAGCAAGGTGAGCGACGGCGGGCAGTCTATCAAGATGAAGTCGTAGCGAGTGCGTACGCTCATGAGGGCATCGTTCAGTCGATTCTCGCGGGCCAGCTGGCTGACCAGCTCGATCTCGGCACCCACCAGGTCGCGCGTCGCTGGCGCGACGTGGAGCTGCTCGATGCCGGTCGGTCGCACGATCTCCGCCAGCGTCCGACCGCCGAGGAGCGCCTCGTAGACCGTGTCGGCGCCCTCGGCGGGACGAGCGCCGACACCCGTCGTAGCGCTACCTTGAGGATCGAGGTCGAGGAGAAGGGTGGCGTGGCCCTGGAGCGCCAAGGCCGCCGCCAGATTGATGGCCGTGGTGGTCTTCCCCACCCCGCCCTTCTGATTCGCCACCGCGATCACCCGGCCCATCACCCAGCTCCACCCGTCGACGGAGCGGAAGCGACCCCGCCCCCACGCCACGTTTGCCTCCCTAGCACATGAGCGGTCGCTATGGAACTGGTCGGCCTCGGTCGAAGAGCAGCAGGCTACGCGCAGCTCCTCCAGGAAGGGAATAGTCGTGCCTCGCCGCAAGACGAAGACCATGCGAGGCTGCCAGCACGGGAGCGAGCCGTGACGTGCGCGGCGTCTGCATGGCGATCGCCGTGCCGTGGGGTGTGAGGAGCGGCACCGCCAAGCCGAGGAAGACGTCGAGCCGGAGCCCCCGCGCGATCGCCACCCTGGCGCGACCCGCCAGCTCGGAATCGATCGCCGCCTCCTCGGCTCGCATCTCCACGGCACGGACGGCAGTAAGCGGGATCACGCGAATCGCCTCGCGCAGGAAGCTCGCGCGCCGGCGACGGGACTCGATGAGGACGATCTCCAAGTCGGGGCGGAGGCACCCCAGCACGATTCCCGGGAAACCCGCGCCGCTCCCTACGTCGACGGTGAGCCCCGTCCTCGGGATATGCGGGGCGGGCGCGAGCGAATCGATCGTATGGTCCCGTATCAGACTCGCGCGGTCGCGGATGCCCGTCAGGTGAATGCGGCGGTTCCACACGCCGAGGATCTCGAGAAAGCGGCCAAGGCGGTCGAGCGCGTCACCGCCCACGCCGACGCCGAGCTTCCGCGCCGCAGCGGTCACGAAGCGGGCCTCCACGGGCGTCATGGCCGCCAACCCATGGGGCCGGGCAGCGGATGAGACCTCGGCTCAGCTCGCCCCTGGCTTCGGGTGGAAGGACCTCCGCATAGATGCACCACGCGTCGCTCCCTGGCGCTCATCGGGCTGAGCGTGATGGGCCGCCCCATCTGCTTCGCTTTCTCGGCGAGCCGCCGCGCCAGCTCGGTCAGATGCTCGGATCTCCGCCGCCGATAGTGTTCGACGTCAATCATCACCCGGCCCGAGGACCCATCCTGGCGGCCTACGATCAGATTCACGATGTACTCGAGAGCGTCGAGGGTCTGCCCCCGCCTGCCTATGAGCAGACCCCCGCTATCGCCACTCACCTCGAGCACGACAGTCTCCGGGTCCGGGCCAGGTCCCCCCTCGACGGTGCAGGAGATACCAAGGCGCGAGAGGATATCCTCGAGGGTGCTCTCGCACTTGCGTCGAAACGCTTCAGACGGCCTCACCGGCTGAGACGCTCCCGTGGCCGGGACGTGGGTGGGTGTCCCTCCGAGTTGGAGCGCTGCCGGCTGAGCGTGCGCCGCGCCCGGCGGGGTTTCCCGGGAACCCATCGCGGAAGGGGCGGCCTTCATGCCCTCGAGCCGGGAGACCAGCGGCGGCCGCACCGTGGCCCTGACCCGGGCCTTCCTCCCGCCGAACCCGAGCAGACCGCGGGTCGCGTCAGTCAGGATCTCGATCTGCACCTGCTCCCGCGTGACATCGAGCGCGCGGAGCGCTCGCTCGATCGCCTGGTCGATGGTGTCCCCTTCGCTTTCGATGGATCCCATGTCGTATCCTCACTTCATGGACCGCAACATGAGGTACTGCTGTCCGATGGTGAGCAGGTTGTTCACCAACCAGTAGAGAACGAGGCCAGCGGGGAACTTGAGGAACATAAAGGTGAACACCAGTGGCATGAACATCATCATCCGTTGCTGGGTGGGATCGCCCTGCGCCGGTGTGAGCCACTGCTGCAGGAACATGCTGGCCCCCATGAGGGCCGTCAGCACCGGGACGCCGACGCCAGCCACGACCAGCCGATCGGGTGCCGACAGGTCGTTGATCCAGAGCGCGAAGGGCGCGTGACGGAGTTCGATAGCCAACGAGAGGGTGGTGTAGAGCCCAATGAAGATGGGGAGCTGGAGCACCATCGGCAGGCAGCCGGAAAACGGATTCACATGGTGCCGGCGGTAGAGCTCCATGACCTCCTTCTGAAGCGCGACTTGATCATCCTTGAAGCGCTCTCGAAGCTTGGTCATTTGGGGTTGAATCTTCTGCATTTCCCGCATGTTACGGAATGTCACCCGGGTCAGGGGAGCGGTCGCCGCCTTGACCAGGGCGGTGAGCACGATGATCGCGACGCCATAGTTCCCCGTCACCCGGTGAAGTGCGCGCAGAGCGTGCAGCAGGGGGATCGCGACGAACCAGAACTTCCCGAAGTTGAGGGCGCGCCCCAGGTCATGGCCGGCACGCGCAAGCACCTCGGGATCCTTCGGCCCGGCGTACATCGCGAACTTCGCCCTTCGACCGACGACCTCCGCGTCCATCCTGACGATCGGGAGGGTTCCTGCCCCTGCGAGTACGGCGGACATCGCGCCCGACACCGGCATTGCAACGGCCAGGAAGTACTGCGTGGCAAATCCCGCCCAAGCGCTCGCTTCGAATGGCGTTTCGCCGGCCGGTGCAGTCTTGCTGAGCGCCTTCTCCACCAGCCTATCCCCGACCAGGGCGATGGCGCTCGCAGTGGCAGTCGGGCTGTCGGGGGGTAACGGCGTCACGATGAGCCCGAGCGAGGGCGGCGGGTGCGAGCTGCCCGATAGCGTCGCGGCGAACTTGAAGAGGTAGCCGTTCCCGGTGAAGCGGTACCGCTTCTCTATCTGCATGCCCGCGGGCGACTCGGCCGTGAGCGCCACCTCGGCGACGTCGCCCCCACGGACCACCACGTCGGTCAGCGACGGGCGGTATACCAGGCGTGCGTCGCTCGTACCGGCGCCGAGCTGAAGCGTGAGGGGCAGTACGGGGTCCGCCTCCACGAGATCCAGGGGGCTATCATCGGACACGGAGCGCCGATACCCCTTGAGCTGGAGGTGAACGACGCGCGCGCCGATCGTAGTGATGGCGGCCCGGAGGACATCGGTCTCGACGTTCACAAAACGGCCCGTCGTCGGGTCGGCTGCCAGGTCGCCGGCGAGCTGGGGGGTTGGCTGGGGGGTTGGCTTGGGTGACGGCACCGCCTTCGATGCAGCGGGTCCCGGGGCGGCAGCTTGCCGCCTCTGGTACCGGCTCAACACGAGCTCCTGATAGGCGAAGAGCAGGAGCAGCGAGATCGCCGTCGCGACCAGGAGTCGCCGCTGGTCCACGACTCACGTTCTCCGCGCAGGGACCGGGTCGTAGCCGCCCTCATGCCATGGTTGGCAGCGCGCGACCCGCCGCGCGGCGAGCCATACGCCCCGGAGCGCCCCGTGCTCCTCGATAGCTCCGATGGCAAACGCCGAGCAGCTCGGAGCGAACCGACACGTGGCCAGCAACGAGGGAGCGAGCACGAGACGATACGTCTTGAGCAGCGTGATCAGCGCCCGCGCGAACAGCGGCGGGGGAGGTCTGTCACTCGTCGGCGGCGAGCTCGAGGGCTCGCGCGAACTCGGTGGCCGCTTGGGCATACGTGAGGGTGTCCGCACCAGGCTTCGCAATGACCACCACGTCGGCCGGCGGCCTGATGTCGCCACGGCGCGCGCGAAAAACCTCGCGGAGGATCCGCTTGACGCGGCTACGGACCACCGCGTTCCCGACCCGCTTGCTCACCGTGACGCCGAGGCGGGAGCACGGCCCGGGAGTCGCCCGGCGGATGACCACCAGGTGCTCGCCGTGCCGGCGGCGCCCCTCGCGCTGCACGACAAGGAACTCAGCGCGCCGGCGCAAGCGGGCCGCCTTCGGGTAGCTGTGCGAGGCGGGCAAGGCTCACCCGGGCTGCTTTGGGGGAATCGTGACCGTCAGGCGCCGCCGCCCCTTGCTGCGACGGCGCTTCAAGACGCCGCGCCCTCCGGGTGTCGCCATTCGTGCCCGGAAGCCGTGCGTTCGCTTGCGCCGACGGTTGCTCGGCTGGAAGGTCCTCTTCATCGCTCACTGCGTCCGACGGGATGACGTACACGAACACACCGCTCGAGGAATGTCAATTTCGAAGGGGTACTGGCTGCATTAAGCCAGCAACCGAGGTAGGCACCATGACTTGGAGGACAGCGCCATCGCGACGACGGACCCTGCCGTCAGGCGGAGGCGATAGGGCACTCAGATCGCCCAAGGGGGGGCGAGCCGCGGGCCTCAACCCGACGCCTGCCCCTCCGCAGCCCGCGCGGGACTTTTGCCCGGGTAGTCACGCGCGAAGTGCTCCTCGCACCGCCCGCGCGCGACGACCCGCTTGCGACAGCTTTCCACGCGGCACGTCTTGTAGCGACCCTTGGGCAGCGCCCCGCGTCTCCACCTGGCGTAATGGCGCCCGCAGTAGCCCTTCCCACCGTCGGCGGGCTGGGTGCATCCCTCGTGCTTGCAGGAGGTGGAGCGTTTGGGCATGCGCCTTCCTTCCTCAGCCCGTCTCTCGCTTGAGGCCGTGGGGCATCAGGTCGACGCCGGCCTGACGTGGCAGCCTGTCCTCGTTCTCCCCCGCCGCTGCCAGCTGGGCGGCGAACTACGGTTCCGCGCCCGGAGCTCGACCTCGTGCCCGAGGCGAGCGAGACGCGTGGCCACAGCCGCGCCCTCGCTGACGGCTCCGAGGATAGTGATCCTCACCATTGCTGGGGCTGGGAGGCTGGCACGAACGCCCGCCGCCGCGCAAGCGGTGGTGGTTCGACGCCAAACCCTGTGCGGCTACGAGCCGGCCGCCGGATCGGAGTCGGGCGCCACGGGCTCGTCCCTCGCCTCGCTCTCGTCCTCGCGCTCGGCGAGGCGGGCAACCGACGCGACGCGCTCCCCTTCCTCGAGGCCGATCAGGCGCACACCCTGCGTGTTGCGACCGATCACGCGGATCTCGTTCACGCGCAGGCGGATGACCTTCCCGCCGCTCGTGACCAGCATGATCTGATCGTCATCCGTCACCATGCGCACGCCGATCACGCGGCCGGTCTTGTCGGTGGTCTTCATGGTGATGATGCCCTTGCCGCCGCGCCGTGTGAGACGGTACTCGTCCATCTCGGTACGCTTCCCGTAGCCGTTCTCGGACACGGCCAGAAGCGTCGCACCCGGCTCGACCAGATCGAGGGCGACGAGCTCGTCGCCCTGGTCGAGCTTCATGCCCCGCACGCCGTACGTGTCGCGGCCCATCGCTCGAGCCTCGACCTCTTTGAAGCGGATCGCTTGGCCGAGGCGCGTGGAGAGAATCACCTCGCGCGAGCCGTCGGTCATGCGGACGCCGATGACCTCGTCGCCCTCCTCGAGCGCGATGGCGATGATGCCCGAGGGCCGCGGGCTCGCGTACTGCATGAGGTCCGTCTTCTTGACCAGGCCGCGGCGGGTTGCAAAGACCACGTACCGTCCTTCCTGGAACTCGCGCACGGGCAGGAAGGCCGAGAGCTTCTCCTCGGGCTTCAAGCTGAGCATGTTCGTGATGCTCCGCCCGCGCGCCGCCCGCCCGGCCTGGGGGATCTCGTGGACCTTCAGCCAGTACACGTTCCCGGAGGTTGTGAAGAAGAGGAGGTAGGAGTGCGTCGAGGCGACGAAGAGGTGCTCCACGAAGTCCTCGTCGCGCGTGGTGGCCCCGATCTTCCCTCGCCCGCCGCGGCGCTGGGCGCGATAGAGGGCCACGGCGTTCCGCTTGATGTAGCCCTCATGCGAGATGGTGACCACCATGTCCTCTTCGACGATCAGGTCCTCGACCGAGATCGCGGCCGCTTCGTCCACGATCCGCGTGCGCCGCTCGTCGGCGTACTTCGCTCGCAGCGCGCGCAGCTCGTCGGCGATGATCTTCGCGATCTCCCGCTCGTCGCCCAGTATCTCGCGGTAGCGCGCGATCGCCTTCTCGGTCTCGGCGTGCTCCTCGACGACCTTCTCGCGCTCGAGGCTGGTCAAGCGTTGGAGACGCATGTCGAGGATGGCCTGGGCCTGGAGCTGCGAGAGGGCGAAGGCCGCCATCAGGCGCTCGCGCGCGGTGGCGGGATCGGGCGCCCCGCGGATGATGCCGATCGCCTCGTCCAGGTGCTCGATGGCGATCCTGAGCCCGGCCAGGATGTGGAGGCGCTCCTCGGCCTTGCGCAGATCGTAGCTCGTGCGGCGGACGACGACCTCGCGGCGGTGTTTCAGGAACACCTGCAGGGCGTCCTTCAGGCTGAGCAGCTTCGGGCGCCCCTCGACGATCGCCAGCATGTTCACGCCGAACGACTCCTGAAGCGGCGTGTGCTTGTAGAGCTGGTTCAGCAGCACCTCGGCCACCGCATCGCGCTTCAAGTCGATCACGATGCGCATGCCATCGCGGTCGGACTCGTCGCGCAGGTCGGCGATGCCGTCGAGCCTCCGCTCGTTCACGAGTTCCGCGATGCGGTCGAGCAACCGCGCCTTTCCGACCTGGTATGGGATCTCGGTGACCACGATCGCGGAGCGCCCGCTCTTCTCGTCGGTCTCGACCGTGGCCCGGGCGCGCACCGTCAGGATGCCGCGGCCCTCCCGGTACGCCTCCCGGATCGCGTTCTGGCCGCAGATGAAGCCCGCGGTCGGGAAGTCCGGCCCCGGGATGTACCGCATCAGCTCGTCGACCGTGAGCTCCGGATGGTCGACGAGGGCGACGAGCGCGTCGCACACCTCGCCCAGGTTGTGGGGTGGGATGTTCGTCGCCATCCCGACCGCGATGCCGGCCGACCCGTCGATGAGCAGGTTCGGCACCTTGCTCGGGAGGACGAGCGGCTCCTGGGTCGAATCGTCGAAGTTCGGGACGAACTCGACCGTCTCCTTGTCGATGTCGGCGAGGAGCTCCTCCGCGAGCTCCGTGAGCCGGCACTCCGTGTACCGGTAGGCGGCGGGCGGGTCGGGGTCGACCGACCCGAAGTTCCCGTGCCCGTCGACCAACGGGTAGCGGAGGTTCCACTCCTGCGCGAGGCGAACGAGGGCATCGTACACCGCGCTGTCGCCGTGCGGGTGGTAGCGCTTGAGCACCTCGCCCACCACGCCCGCGCACTTCGAGTAACGGCGGTTGTGGAGGAGTCCCTCGCTGAACATGGCGTAGAGGATCCGCCGGTGGACGGGCTTGAGCCCGTCGCGGGCATCGGGCAGCGCGCGCCCGATGATGACCGACATCGCGTAGTCCATGTAGGACTCGCGCATCTGGTCCTCGATGTTGACCGGAACCCGCTGACTCCTCTCGTCCATGCGGCTCAGATGTCGAGGTTGCGCACGTTCAGCGCGTTCGCCTCGATGAACTTCCGCCGCGGCTCGACCTCGTCACCCATGAGCGTCGAGAAGATCTCGTCCGCCTCGTAGGCGTCCTCGATCTTCACCTGCAGCAGGGTCCGGGTCCCGGGATCCATCGTCGTGTCCCACAGCTGCGACGAATCCATCTCGCCGAGTCCCTTGTAACGCTGTATCTCGAGCCCCTTGCGTGCCTGCGCCATGACGCGCGCCACCGCCTGCTGCAGGTTCGGGAGCTGCTCGGTTCCGTCGCCCTCTCCGAGCGCGTACGGCGGATCGCCGGCCGCGGCCAGCTCGCGGGCGAGCCGGCGCACCTCCTCGAACTCGGGGGTGAGAACCAGCTCTCGATCGATGACGTTGCGATGTGCGCTGCCGTTCGCGCGCGTGGAGGCGATCAGAGCGAGGCAGGCGTGCTCGCGGTCCTCCTCGAAGGAGAAGCTTACCGGCATGAGCCCGGGCGCGGCGACCCGGACGTACGCCTCGGCGGCAGCGACGATCTCCTGCAGGCGAGCCTCGTCCGCGAGCGCGCTCGCGTCCATGGCGGTCTGGCGCGCGAGCGCCGTGACGAGGTGCCGGTTCCGCCCCTTGCGCTCCAGGATCTCCAGGACCTTGTCCAAGCGGATCGCCTTCTTCACGAGTTGCTTCAGCGGCGTGCCGGAGACGACCGGCGCCCCCTGACCGTGGATCGTCATGTCCTCGGCGCCGAGCTCGATCAGATAGTCCTCGAGCGCCGCCTCGTCCTTCAGGTACTGCTGCTTGCGCCCCCGCTTCACGCCATACAGCGGCGGCTGCGCGATGAAGAGATGACCCTGCTCGATGATCTCCTGATAGTGCCGGTAGAAGAACGTGAGCAGCAGGGTGCGGATGTGAGCGCCGTCGACGTCGGCGTCGCACATGAGGATGATCGTGTGGTAGCGCAGCTTCGAGAGATCCTTGTCCTCCTTGCCCACGCCCGCGCCGAGGGCGGTGATGAGCAGCCGGATCTCCTGCGACGAGAGCATCTTGTCGAAGCGGGCTCTCTCGACGTTGAGGATCTTGCCGCGCAGGGGGAGGATCGCCTGGTTGCGGCGGTCGCGGCCCTGCTTGGCGGAGCCACCGGCCGAGTCGCCCTCGACGACGAAGAGCTCGGAGAGCGCCGGGTCGCGCTCCTGACAGTCGGCGAGCTTGCCCGGAAGCCCGCTCCCGTCGAGCGCACCCTTGCGCCGGGCCAACTCTTTCGCCTTGCGGGTCGCCTCCCGGACGCGCGCGGCCTCGAGGCCCTTCAGCACGATCCGTCGTGCTTCTACTGGATGCTCTTCGAGGTAGACCGCCAGCCGATCGTTGACCAGCGCCTCGACCGTCCGCTTCACCTCGCTGTTGCCGAGCTTGGTCTTGGTCTGGCCCTCGAACTGCGGCTCGGGGACCTTGACGCTGACGATGGCGGTCAGCCCCTCGCGCACGTCGTCGCCCTGGAGCGCCTCGTCGTCCTTCTTGACGAGCCCGTTGCCGACCGCGTAGGCGTTGATCGTCCGCGTGAGCGCGGACTTGAAGCCGATCACGTGCGTCCCACCTTCGATCGTGTTGATGTTGTTCGCGAAGGCATACACGTTCTCCGCGTAGCCCTCGTTCCACTGCAGCGCGATCTCCATCTCGATGCCGTCGCGCGCCCCCTGCAGGGTGATGACGTCGGGATGGATGGGCGTCTTTGCCTTGTTCAGGTGCTGCACGAAGGAGACGATGCCGCCCTCGTAGAGGAACTCATGCGACTTCTGATCGCGCTCGTCCTCGATCATGATGTGGATGCCACGATTCAGGAAGGCCAGCTCGCGCAGCCGCTGCGAGAGGATGTCGAAGCTGAACGACGTGGTCTCGAAGATCAATGGATCCGGCTTGAAAGTTATCTTCGTACCACGCTGATCGGTGACGCCTGTCTCCTCGATCGGCGCCTCCGGCTCACCGCGATGGTAACGCTGGAAATACACCTTGCCGGCCCGCCGCACCTCCATCTCGAGCGTCTCCGACAGTGCGTTCACCACCGACACGCCGACGCCGTGGAGCCCGCCGGACACCTTGTAGGCCGCCTTGTCGAATTTGCCGCCGGCGTGGAGCTTGGTCATCACGACCTGCGCGGCCGAGACGCCTTCGGCCTCGTGCATCTCGACCGGGATGCCGCGCCCGTTGTCATCGACCGTGATGCTCGAGTCGATGTGGATGGTGACGGCGATGCGGGTGCAGTGGCCGGCCAGCGCCTCGTCGACCGAGTTGTCGACGACCTCGAAGACGAGATGATGGAGACCGCGCTCGCCCGTGTCGCCGATGTACATCCCGGGACGCTTGCGAACGGCCTCGAGCCCCTCGAGAACCTTGATGTTCGCTGCCCCGTAGGTGGAGTCGGTCTCGGGCGTGTTCAATGGACCTCCGAAAAGCAGTTTTGTTGCACCCTACATTGTACTCGCTAAAGAGGTCCGACGCCATAGCACGGCGACGAAAATTACGTCGTCATTCTCAGATGTTACCGCCGTTCTGGCGGGGCCAATAGAACGGCGGCCCAGGGCTCGATACGGGGGGGGTGGAGGGGGGCGGATCAGAGCCGCATCGGCATCACGACATACGTGTACTCGGGGTCCTGCGAACCCCGCACGACCCCCGGCCCGACCTCGTCCGTGAACCCGAGCTCGATGACATCCCCTTCCGCGTGCACGGCCAGCACGTCCATCAGGTAGCGCGCGTTGAAACCGATCGTGAGCGGCTCCCCCGTGTACTGCACATCGACCTCCTCCGAGGCCTCGCCCTGATCCGGGTTGCTGGCCGACAGCTCGAGCTTGCCACGCTCGAGGTGCAGCTTGACGCCATGCGAGCGCTCGCTCGCCAGCAACGAGATGCGCCGCAGCGCAGCGAGGAAGTCGTCGCGGTTGGCGCGCGCCTGCACGCTCGCCGCCCCGGGGATAACCTGCCGGTAGTCCGGAAACTCCCCTTCCACGAGCCGCATGAAGAAGGACACCGAGCGCAGGACCAAGCGGACGTCCTTGGGCGACACAACCATCGTCACCTCGGCGTCCTCCGCCTCGTCGAGGAGCTTCCGTGCCTCGATCAATCCCTTCCGGGGCATGACGACACCCCGCTCCATCTTGGCGCTCGGCAGGCGTCGGTCGATCAGCGCGAGCCGGTGCCCGTCGGTGGCCACCATGCGTAGCACCCCATCATCCTCGTTGCTAAGGAAGACACCTGAGAGATTGAACCGCGTCTCGTCCGAGGACACGGCGAACAGCGTCCGGTCGATCATCTCGCGGAGGGTCCCCACCGCGATCGCCATGGTGGTCCCTTGCGGCGCGTCAGCCCCAAGCGGAAGCTCCGGAAAGTCCTTCGCGTCGAGGCTCACGATCTTGAACTTCGAGCGGCCGGCAAGTATCTCCACCCAGCCCCCCTGTACGACCCTGAGGACGACCTCGTCCGCTGTGACCTCGCGCACGATCTCGTACAGCTTGCGTGCGCTCAGCGTCACCACACCCTTCCTTCTGACCTGGGCTGGGATCAGGCTACGGAGACCGACCTCCATGTCCGTGGCCGTGAGCGCAATCCCCTCACCGGCAGGCTCTACGAGGACGTTCGAGAGGATCGGCAAGGTGTTGCGTCGCTCAACGACCCCCTGGGCCAGATGGAGACCCCGAACGAGATCCTCGCGCCGAACCGTAACCTCCATGCGCTACCTCACGCTTCCTGACTTCTCCCGGTTACCCAGAGGCTCTCCGAGTACTCCGTGTTCTCTTTACTTCCTAGAGTCGTTGTCATCGTAGGAGCTGTGGACCCCGTGGACAAGCCCGCAACGGCCCAATGCCATGTAGAAGAGTACGTCACGGTTGTCCACTGCGGGCTCACGAGTTGTTCTCTCGGGCTAGTGTTCTCGTAAGCTGCGCTCGAGCCGTTCGAGGGTGGCCTGGAAGGCGGCGTCCTCTTTGATACGCCGCTCGGTCACCGCCGTGGCGTGGATCACGGTCGAGTGATCACGCCCGAAGAGCTCACCGATGTGCGGGAAGGACGCACTCATGAGGCGGCGGCAGAGGTACATGGCGAGCTGGCGGGGGACCACGACGTTCCGGCTACGGCGCTTGGAGCGCAGGTCGATCGGGCGGAGCGAGAAATGCGTGCAGACCGCGTCGACGATGGCGTCGAAGGACACGCTGGGCACCCGGGGCTTCAGCACGGTCTGCAGGACCTCACGCGCGAACTCGACGGTGATCGGGCGGCGGGCAAGCGATGCGTGGGCCCCGAGCCGGGTGAGCGACCCCTCGAGTTCGCGCACGTTGGATGCGAGCTCGCTCCCGAGGAAGAGTGCCACCTCGTTCGGAAGGGGGATGCCCTCCATCTCGGCCTTCTTCTCGATGATCGCGACACGGGTCTCCACGTCCGGCGGCTGGATGTCGGCGATCAGCCCCCACTCGAACCGGTTTCGCAACCGCTCCTCGAGGCCGTGGATGTCCTTCGGGACCTTGTCGGAGGTGAGCACGATCAGCCGGCGCTGATCGTACAGCGCGTTGAAGGTGTGGAAGAACTCCTCTTGGGTGCGCTCGCGACCGGCCAGAAACTGGACGTCGTCGAGGATGAGGACGTCGACCCTGCGGAAGCGTTCCTTGAACTCCCCCATGCGGTCCCGTCGCAGCGACGAGATGAGGTCGTTCATGAAGACCTCGGTGGACAAGTAGGCGACGCGCGCGAGCTCGTTGCGCTCGAGGATCTGGTGGCCGATGGCGCTCACCAGGTGCGTCTTCCCGAGGCCGACCCCGCCGTAGATGAAGAGTGGGTTGTAGTGGCCTCCGGGCTGAGAGGCTACGGCCTTGCTCGCCGCGTGGGCGAACTGGTTCGAGGCGCCGACGACGAAGTTCGCGAACGTGTACTTGGGATTCAGGGTGCCGTGGAGGGGACGAGCCCGGCGCTCGGCGCGTCGGCGGCCGGTATCCGGGAAGAGCTCTCCCTGGCTGCGGAGCGGAAGCTGGATGACGACCTGCCGTGGCCCGAGAACGGCGGCAACGCTCGCATGGATGGCGGGCAGGTACCTGTCGTTGATGCAATGGAGGACCAGGCGATTCGGCGCCTCGAGCTGGAACTGGGCCGGCGTGACCGCCGTCGGCCTGAGTGGGCGGATCAACTGGTGGAGATCCTCCATGCTCACGCGTTCCGCCACCCGCTCGAGGACGCGGTCCCACGTACGCTCGAGATCGGAGGCGGGCGAGTTACGCACACGCATTTCCACAGCTGTTCAGAAGCTGCCAACCGTCGGCAATCGCAGACCGTTCGCTGTCCGTCGGCGGGCCGCAAGTGGCCCGGGTGAGCGCGAAACAGACCCGACCCGAGCAACCTGCGACGGGGGGGTGGACCTGCTGCACGGTGTCTGCGCCGGCGAGACTTGCTCGAAGCGCTTCCGTATAGGCGATGTGTCCATCGCGCTGCAAGCGAAATCTTGGTACATGCGGCGGGGCCGCGCGCTTGACGCTCCGCCAGCCGGGTGCAACGGTCGCCGAGGCGGTGTCGCGCACCTCCGAAGAGCTCTACGCCGAGGCGTGTCGCCTGATTCCAGGCGGCGTGAACAGCCCGGTGCGCTCCTGGACCGCCGTGGGCGGCAGGCCACTCTTCGTTCAGCGCGCGCGCGGCGCGGAGGTGGTCGATGCGGACGGCCGCTCGTACCTCGACTTCGTCGGCTCCTGGGGACCGCTCCTGCTCGGCCACGCGCATCCGGCGGTCGTCGCCGCGATCGCGGCGCGCGCGCGGTACGGGACGAGCTTCGGTGCGCCGACGGCCGGCGAGGTGCAGCTCGCGCGGCTCCTCGTCGCGGCGCTGCCCTCGCTCGAGCAGGTGCGTCTGGTGAGCTCGGGCACCGAGGCGACCATGAGCGCGCTTCGCCTCGCGCGTGCGGCCACCGAACGGGACCTGATCGTCAAGTTCGCGGGCTGCTATCATGGGCACGTCGATGCGCTGCTCGTGCGCGCAGGGTCCGGCGCGCTGACGTTGGGCGTGCCGGACAGCCCAGGTGTCCCGGCGGCGCTCGCGGCGCTCACACTGACCGCGGAGTTCAACGACACCGGGGGAGTCCGGGAGCTCATGCGCCGTCGTGGCCCGGAAATCGCCGCCGTGATCGTCGAGCCGGTGGCGGGCAACATGGGTGTGGTTCCCCCCGCGCCTGGGTTCCTCGAGGCATTGCGCGAGGAGACGTCGCGGGCGGGCGCCCTCCTCGTGTTCGACGAGGTCATCACCGGCTTCAGGGTCGGGTGGAGCGGGGCGGAAGGTAGGTACGGGGTCGCCCCGGATCTCAGCTGCCTCGGCAAGATAATCGGCGGCGGGCTACCGCTCGCCGCCTTCGGGGGCCGGCGAGACCTGATGGGGCGTCTCGCGCCGACCGGCCCCGTGTATCAGGCGGGCACCCTGTCGGGAAACCCGCTCAGCGTCGCGGCCGGACTCGAGATGCTCACCAAGGTACGCGAGATGGGCTCGGCCTACGAGCGCCTCGAGGAGCTCGGAGCCCTGGCCGAGCGGGGGCTCGTGGAGGCGGCGCGCGCCGCCGGCGTCGCCGCGTGCGTCAATCGGGTCGGCTCGATGCTGACCCTGTTCCTCGGGGTCGAGCGGGTGTCCGATTACGACGGCGCACGTCGCGCGGACACCGCCCGCTTCGCCCGTTTCTTCCACGCCATGCTGGACGAGGGCATCTACCTGCCGCCGTCGCAGTTCGAGGCGATGTTCGTCTCGCTGGCACACACCGAGAGCGACATCGATCGGCTCGTCCGCGCGGCAAGGAAAGTCCTTGGCGGCCTCTAGGCCCGGCGCGCTGCGCGTCGTCGATCGTCGCTGCGCCAGCCGCTCCCGCTCCCCGGTTCGTTCGCGTCGCTCACCCTGCTTACCCCGACAGGCTCCTGACTGAGTGGCGCAGTCCAATCCATTCGTACGAGCCGGGTGGTACACGGCCCTCGGCATCAACTTCTCGGGCACGATCGCCGGAGGCGCGCTGTTGGGCTGGGTGATCGATCGCTGGTTCGGCTCTGCGCCGTGGGCGCTTCTCACGTGTACCGTGCTCGGCCTGGTCGGCGGACTCATCTGGCTCATCCAGGCGCTCAGACAGCTCGAGCGGAGGGACCACGAGCCCGAGCCTTAGCCGGCTGCAGGTGCGTCACTGGACGCTCGTCGCTCTGGCGGCGAGCGCCTCCGGCGCGGCCGGTCGCCCCGGCGTGGGCGGTGTGGTCGTGGGTGGCGGCATCATGGGGCTCTCCGTCCTCCTCTACTCCGTCGGGCTCCGTGCCCTCTTGCAGAGGGCCGGCCCGCGCCTTGCTATTGCTCTTCTCTTTGCTAAACTTCTGGCCTTCCTGGGGCTTGGCTGGTGGGCCTTCGCCTCGGGGCGAGAGCACCGTCCGGATCCGATCGGTTTCGCAGTTGGCCTCACCTGCTTTCCCGCGGCGGCGGTGTGGGAGGCGATGCGGGTGCGGGGAAGTTGATGGAACACGAGCCGTTCACCTGGATCGGGGCCCTCGGGCTTCCCGAGAAGATCGCGACGGGAGGGCTCGTCGCCGCACTTCTGGTCGTGTTCGCCGTACGCGTGAGCCGCAAGCTCGGCGCGACGGAAGCCGCTCTCGATCCCGAGGACGGCATCACGACACGCAACCTGGCGGAGGCGGTCGTCGAGGGGATCTCGGGGCTTGCCGAGAGCGTCATCGGCCATGGCGCCGAGCGCTACGTGCCGCTGCTCGCCAGCTTCTTCGTCTTCATCCTGGCGTGCAACCTGATCGGGCTCGTCCCGGGCTTCTCGCCTCCCACGTCCGACTTCAACATCACGTTCGGCCTGGGCATCGTTTCGTTCATCGCGTACCACTTTGCAGGTGCGCGCGAGCACGGGCTCCACTACGTGAAGCAGTTCCTCGGCTCCGTCGTTCTCCTGTACCCCCTCATGCTGGTCGTCGAGCTGTTCACCCACGTGTTCAGACCCGTGTCGCTCGGCATCCGCCTGTTCGCCAACATGGTGGCGGACCACGAGGTGGTGGAGATCTTCACCGGCCTCACGAAGATCGGGATCCCCGTCGCATTCTACTTCCTCGGGGCATTCGTCGCCGTGGTGCAGGCCTTCATTTTCACCATGCTGAGCGCGATCTACATAGCGCTGGCCGTGAGTCACGAGCACTGAGTTCAGGTTGGGCCGCCATCCCGGCGGGAGCGGAAGAGGATAAGAGGAGAGGAAGGGAGAGCCGGCGGTTCAGAAGAGGGAAACTGAATGAAGCGAATCGGTGGAACACTGGTCGCCGTCGGGATCTTCCTGGCGGCGAACCCCGCTCTGGCGGAGGTGACAGGGGAAGGGGGCGGAGCGTCATGGTGGAGGGGCCTTGTCGCACTCGCGGGCGGGCTCGGACTAGGCATCGCGGCCTTCGGGGCCGGGCTGGGCCAGGGCCGGGCGACCGCGGCAGCCATGGAGTCGATCGGGCGGAACCCGAACTCCGCAGATCGCATCTTCACGCCGCTGATCGTCGGGCTTGCCCTCATGGAGGCTCTCGCGTTGTACGCGTTCGTGATCGCGATCCTCTTGTACGGGAAGGTTCCCTCGCTCTGATCGCCCGGCGCGCCGGCCGGAGAGTCCACGGCCTCCGGCCGGTCGAGCCCCGTTCCCGTCCGACGCTCTTCGCGCTCCGTGATGGGTGCTCCGGAGGCGCGCCTGCGGGTCTACTTTCCGTTAGTCGAGATGGTGGTGGGGGGAGGGCGGAGGTGCGTCATGTGGTGGACCATGCCTGAGGCGGGAGCCGGGGAGCAGGAGGGCGAGAAGGCACCGGTACGGCGGCTCGCGGTAGCGGGCTCGCTCCAGCGTCGGCAGCGCACCGTCCTGACCCTCGTGCGGCTCCGGGACGTGCACCCGAACCCCGACCAGCCGCGCAAGCACTTCGACGACGAGAAGCTCGGCGAGTTGGCGGCGTCGATCAAGGCGCACGGGCTCCTGCAGCCGATCGTGGTGCGGCCGGTCGCGGCGGGCTTCGAGCTGGTGGCCGGCGAGCGGCGCTTCCGGGCGGCGCAGCTCGCCGGCGTCGACCGGCTACCCGCGCTCGTGCGCGAGGTCGAGGACCCGCTCGAGCTCGCCCTCATCGAGAACCTGCAGCGCGAGGACCTCTCGCCGCTCGAGGAAGCCGAGGGCCTGGCGGCCCTCATCGCACGGCACGGCTACAGCCACCGCGAGGTGGCGGAGTTGCTCGGCAAGAGCCGGCCCTACGTGTCGAACATTCTGGCGATCACCCGCCTGCCGGACGCCGTGAAGGCTGACCTCGAGCGTGACGGGGGGGCGGTGTCGCGCGAGCTGCTCATGGGGGTCGCCCGCCAAGAGGATCCCCTGGCGGCGCTCGCGCTCTGGCGCCGCCTGCAGCTCGGGGTGCTGTCGGTGCGGCGCTTCCGCGAGGAGAAGGCCGGCCGCCGCCGGGAGCGCGCGGCGGTGGCGGAGGTGCTCGCCCTGGCACGACGGATGAACCGGGCCCTTGCGCGGCTCCTGGCCGACGAGCTTCCCGCCAATGAGACGCCTCGTGTCAGCCGAGCACTCAGGCGGACCCGGCGGCTCATCGACCGCCAGCTCGACGCCACCTCACCCCCGTCAGGTCCGAGCCCGTCGTAGCCGAGGCGCCACGTCGCTGTCGCGCTTCGCTACGGCGTGTGGTCACGTTTTGTTACGCCGTTTCATGCGACGGGGAGCGTTTTCTCCGCCCGATCGTGGCTCTGCGCGGCTGGGGAGCATGGCACGCTGCATGCTGCTGGTACCCCCGGGGGGAGGAGGAGCACGCATGCAAACGCAGGCAGCGAGAAGGCTCGACGAACCGGCCGGTGGTCCGGGGCTGGAGCCCGAGACCATCCTTCCATCACAGTTCTTCGGTCGCTTCCAGCTCGACGCGTCACTGCAGCCCGAGAAGCGGCTCATGCTGGCCGTGCTCGAGGATGCAGTCGGCACCTTTCAGAAGTACGTGACCTCTTCCACGCGCCGCGGGCAGCGTTTGTTCGCCGAGGCAGAAGAGTGGTTCGCGGCGCCCGCTACGGAGTGGCCGTTCAGCTTCGAGAGCATCTGCCAGGCCCTCGGCCTGGACGCTGCGTACCTCGGCGGGGGCCTCAGGCGATGGCGCGACGCGCAGCGTGCCCCGGTGCCGTCCTCGGCGAAGGTCGTGCGCTTCCCGTTCCGTCGTGTGAACGGCCGCCGACACTCCATCACGGGACGCCCCGTCGGGCTGCGCCACTCCGCGTAACTCTGCGCGCTCCGTCCGGCGGCGCGGAGCGAACCTTTGCGCCCCGCACCTTCCGGGGCTACTCGGCCGCCTCCATGCCGGGGCTCACTGAGCGACAGGCGGGGGTCGGCTCGGTCACCGAGGGGCTGGCGTGCCCGGCTCGAGGGGGCGGGCGAGCGTGTCCACGTGCTCGGACGCCCGGGGCACCCCTCGTCAGGAGTCGACCAGCTCGATGCGCACGCGCGCGACGCCCCGACGCACGATGCCGAGGACGCTCGCCGCCCTGTAGGACAGGTCGATCTCGCGGCGCCGCTTGTAGGGTCCGCGGTCGTTGATCGTGACCATCACGGAGCGACCGTTGAGCAGGTTCGTGACCTTGACCTTGCTCCCGAGCGGGAGCGTGCGGTGGGCGCCGGTCAGCTTGAATGGGTCGAAGAGCTCGCCGCTCGCGGTCGGACGGCGCGCGAACTCCCCTCCGTACCACGAAGCGTGTCCGACGACGGGCTCGCCCGGAACCATGTCCGCGCGGGCGGGGCACACCCAGACGATCAGCGACGCGACGGCCACCGCGAAGAGCCAGGACGCACTCGTTCGCGCATGAAAAGGGTGCCGGGGGATTGCTCCCCCGGCCCCACGGGGCACAGTCTGCATGATCCCGCTCCTTGAACGCCGGCGAAGTTAGCTGACGGGTTCGGGCTCAAAGAGCTAGCCCGTCCGGGCCCACCTAGGTGGCCCCGGATTGACCCCAGGCGCTGGGTCCTCCGCTCCCCTGCGGGGATTAGGCGTATGTCGCTTCCAATTGCCGCCGTATTGCCGGAGGACCAGCGGGCCTGTCAATCACGCAGGCCCGACAGCGAATGCTACCCGCTCCCAACTAGACGGAATCACTGGTTCTGGGATAACCGAGCGCGTGGTCGACGAGGTTCCGGAGCGGCTGTCCCTCCAGATAGCGCCCGAGGTTCTCGATGAAGAGCTCGAGAGCCCGTTCGAGGTAGCGGGGCGTCGCCCCCGCGACGTGCGGGGTGAGGATGACGTTCGGTAGGGCCCAGAGAGGGCTCGACGCTGCGAGGGGTTCCTCCGCGAAGACGTCGAGTCCCGCGCCGGCGATCAACCCGCGGCGGAGCGCGTCGAGGAGCGCCGCCTCGTCGACGACCGATCCTCGGGCGACGTTCACGAGCACGGCGTCGCGGCGCATGAGCCCGAGCTCCCGCTCGCCGATCATGCCCTCGGTCTCGGGCGTGTGCGGCACCGCGAGCACCACGAAGTGCGCCCAACCCAGGAGATCCGGGAGCCCCTCCGGCCCGACCACCGCCTCGTAGGGCGGGGGTGCCTGCGCAGGCGGGTGGCGTCGTAGGCCCCGGACAGTGGCTCCCAGAGCCGCCGAGTCGGCTGCGACCGCTGCGCCGATCGGCCCGAGGCCCAGCACGGCCACGCCGCTCCCTCGGAACTCGCGGATCGGGATGCCGCTGCCGGCCATGACCGCGGGGCGGTTCCAGCGCCCCTCGCGCTGCAGCCGGCCGGCGACGTGGAGATTACGGCAGAACGCCAGCATGACGCCGAGCACGTGCTCGGCGATCCCCGTCGATGCGATCCCCGCGCCGTTGGTGAGGAGGATCCCGCGCTCCACGACCGGTGGCGAGAGGTTGCCCTCGATGCCTGCCGACGCCGACTGGATCCAGCGCAGCCGCGGCGCCTTTGGAACCAGCTCCGAGGGGAACTGGAAGCCGTAGAACACCTCGGCGTCGGCCGCCTGCCGGACCAAAGTTTCAGCGTCGTCGGCGCCGACGAAGGTGACGGCGGGGAACCGCTCGCGCAGCGTCGCGAGCGTCCCCTCGGGCACGGCGATGCGTACGTCCTGCCCGAGATGGAAGTTGAGGAGGATATTCACGGGCGCAGGCCGGCGCAGCGACGTCGGCACCTCAGTGGTCGTCGTCCCCGCTGTCCCAGTTGCCCTTGATCGGCGGCAGGAGCGGCGATTTGAAGTGTGGCATGGTGCTGGGTGCAGGTTTGCGGTAGACGAACTCCGTCTTGCATCCCTCGCAGGTGGTGCGGAAGCCGCCCTTGCGGCGCTTCAACCGGACCGTGACGACATCGCCGTTGTCGTGGCGATGCTGGATGGCGGGGTAGTCGGCCACGTACACCGTCCGCATCGGCGCGTAGCTAGCGCCGGGGGCGCCCGGCTGTCAATCGATGACGGGCGTTGCACCGCCGCGGGCGCGCTGCCACCATGCGGGCGTGGTGCCCCCGAACCGTCTCGCCCGCGAGACCAGCCCCTACCTCCTCCAGCACGCGGACAACCCTGTCGACTGGTTTGCGTGGGGCGAGGAGGCGTTCGGGCGGGCCCGCGCGGAGAACAAGCCGATCCTGCTCTCCGTCGGCTACTCCGCCTGCCACTGGTGTCACGTGATGGAGCGCGAGTCGTTCGCGAACCCGGACATCGCGCGTCTCATGAACGAGCTCTTCATCAGCGTGAAGGTCGATCGCGAGGAGCGGCCCGACATCGACGACGTCTACATGAAGGCCGTGCAGGCGCTGACCGGTCGCGGCGGCTGGCCGATGACCGTGTTCCTGACGCCGGAGGGCAAGCCCTTTTACGGTGGCACCTACTTCCCGCCCGTGGACCGGCACGGGCTACCCGGCTTTCCGCGCGTCCTCGAAGCGGTGGCGCGGGCCTACCGGGAGCGCCCGGCCGACGTGGCCAGGTCGGTCGAGCAGATCGTCTCCGGCCTGGCGCGCTTCGAGCACGCCCAGGCCACCGGGCGTCCCCTCGACCCGACCCTCCCGCGCCGTGCGGCGGAGGCTCTCCTCGCCCATGCCGACCGCGCCGACGGCGGACTCGGCGGGGCGCCCAAATTCCCGCACACGTCGGCCTTCCAGCTCTTCCTGCGGCAGCACCGCGCGACCGGCAACCCCGCGTTGCTCGACGTGGTGCTCCTCACCTGCGAGCGGATGGCGAGGGGCGGTGTGTACGACCAGGTTGGGGGCGGCTTCCACCGCTACGCGGTGGACGCGCGCTGGCTCGTGCCCCATTTCGAGAAGATGCTGTACGACAACGCGCAGCTCGCGCGTCTGTACCTGGAGGCCTACCAGGTGACCGGCGAGCCGGGGCTCCGCCGCGTCGTCGAGGAGACACTCGACTACGTGCTGCGCGACATGCGGCACCCTGAAGGCGGCTTCTACTCCGCGACCGACGCCGACAGCGAGGGCGAGGAGGGGAAATACTTCGTCTGGACCCCCGCGGAGGTGGCCCGAGTCGTCGACGCGAACGACGTCGACCTGGTCTGCCGCTACTGGGACATCTCCGACCAGGGAAACTTCGAGGGGAGGAGCGTTCCGCACGTCACCCTGACCGTCGAGCAGGTCGCGAGGATGTTCGGCCGGAGCCCCGCCGACGTGGCGGCATCGCTCGAGCGCGCCCGCGCCCGGCTGCTGGCCGCTCGCGCGCAGCGGGCGGCGCCGGCGCGCGACGAGAAGATCCTGGCGAGCTGGAACGGCCTCATGATCGGGACGCTGGCCGAGGCAGGCCGAGTGCTCCGGGCCGCCCGCTTCCTCGGGGCAGCGTGCGCGGCCGCGGAGTTCGTCTGGACGCGCATGCGGGCCGGGGGGAAGCTGCTCCACGGGTGGGTGAGCGGGCGCGCGAAGCACGGCGCCTACCTGGACGACCACGCCTTCCTCGCTAGCGCCTTCCTCGACCTCTACGAGGCCACCGGCGAGCGGGTGCACCTCGGGCGGGCGGAGGAGCTGGTGGCCGCCCTCGACGCCCGCTTCCACGACGGCGCGGGCGGGGGCTACTTCTTCGTCGCGCACGACGAGGAGCAGCTGATCGCGCGCAGCAAGCCGGCGGGCGACGGCTCCCTACCCTCCGGCAACGCGGTCGCGGCGCACGTGCTGCTTCGCCTGCATCACCTGACCGGGGAGGCCAGCCATCGCGCCCGTGCCGAGGAGATCCTCCACCTCTATCACGACGAAGCGGCCGAGAATCCGTTCGCCTACGCGACGTACCTCCAGGGGTTGGAGTTCTTCCTCGAGGGACCGGTCGAGGTGGTGGTCGTGGGGCGACGCGGCGCGACCGACACCGATGCCCTGTGGGCCGAGGTCGCCCGCGCCTACTGGCCGCACCGGGTGCTGGTCGCCACCCAGCCGGATGAGCCCGACCTGCCGGCCCCCGCTCGCGAGCGGCCGGCGGTGGACGGGCGGGCGACGGCATACGTCTGCCGCAACTTCACCTGCGCGGCACCCGTCACCCGAGCGGAGGAGCTCGCCCGGCTGCTCCAGTCGGGCGCCTGAGACTCGGGGCCTACTCGCCGCGGAACACGGGCGAACGGCGCTCGCGCTGTGCGGCCAGGCCCTCGCGCGCGTCCGCGCTGCCCTGCACGCGGTGGAAGAGGGCCTCCAGCTCGTCCCGCCGGTAGGCTCGCCGCTCCTCGGCCAGGCGCTGCACGAACGCCTTCATGGCGCGGACCGAGAGCGGCGCATTGTGAGCGATCTGGCGCGCCAGCTCCCCCACGGCGGCCTCGAGACTCCCGGGGGGGACGACGCGGTTCACGAGCCCGAGCGCGAGCGCCTCCGGGGCGCCGAGGCCCTCGCCGGTGAAGAGCAGTTCCTTCGTCGCCGCCGCACCGATCGTGTCGACGAGCTTCCAGGTGAGCGTCACGGGCACCGCGATGCCGATACGGGCGAGCGGCATCGCGAAGTGGGCGCGGTCGGAGGCGACGCGGAGGTCGCAGTGCAGTGCCAGCTCGCAGCCTCCGGCGATGGCATCGCCCTGGACGGCGGCAATCGTGGGATGCGGGCAGCGCTCGAGGTTCTCGAGCGCGTCCTGGAGGGGGTGCGTCTCCACCCGGCCGGCCTCCCGCTGTGCCGCGAGCTCGCGCAGGTCGAGGCCCGCGCAGAAGACACCCCCGGCGCTCGCCAGCACCACGACGCGGACGTCCTCGCGTGCGGCCACCTGGGCGAGGGTAGCGTGGAGGGCCTCGATCATCTCGGTGCTGAGCGCGTTGCGCTTCTCGGGCCGGTTGAGGGTAATGGTGCACACAAGGTCGGCGATACGGCTCAGGATCAGGTCGGGCATCAGAAGCGGTCCTTCAGAGCCCGAAGCGCGGCGAAGAGCGCCACACGGTCTCCGGGCGGCAGGTCGGGAACCCGTGCCCGGACCGAGGCCGCAAGCTCGGGGCTGTCGATGCGCAGGAACGGATTGGTCGCCTTCTCCTCGGCGATCGTGCTCGGCACGGTGCACTTCCCCTCGCGGCGGAGCGCTTGCACGGCGGCCAGCTTGGCGGCGAGCGCCCGGTTTCCCGGCTCGAGCATGGCCGCGAAGCGGAGGTTCTTCTCGGTGTACTCGTGGCCGCAGTAGACGCGCGTGTCGTCGGGAAGCGCGGCGAGCTTGGCGAGCGACGCCATCATCTGCGCCGCGTCACCCTCGAAGAGGCGGCCGCAGCCCGCCGCGAAGAGCGTGTCGCCGGTGAACACGGCGCTCACGCTCGGGAAGTAGTACGCGACGTGGCCGCTGGTGTGCGCCGGGATCGTGATCGCCCGGCCCGGGAAGGCGCCGACCTGGACCGGGTCGCCGTCCCGCACGCGATGGGTGATCCCGGGGATGCGGGGCGCGTCGTCGGCCGAGCCGTAGACGTGAAGACCAGGGAGGGCGGCCAGGAGGTCCGGGTTGCCACCGACGTGGTCGAAGTGGTGGTGGGTGGCGAGCACAGCCGTGAGCCGCGCGCCCGCGCTTTCCGCCTCGGCGAGCACGGCCGCCGCCTCGGCGCAATCGACGACGGCGGCCTCGCGGGACTCGGGATCGACCAGCAGGTAGGCATAGTTGTCGGCGAGCTGAGGAACAGGGACGATCTCCACCGCGAGCTAATCCTCGACCGAGACGGGAGCGCGCTCGGGCTCGGCGAACGCCCCGGCCGCTGCCGAGGTCCCGCTGCGCTGCTCCACGCGGAAGAGCCGCTCGCGGAGGCCCGCCGTTTCGACCGCGCGGGCGACCTGCTCCTTGGAGAGATCGCTCAGCCGGCCCTCGAGGCGCGTCACGCGGTCCCGGAAGCCCGTCGCCTCGCCCGCCCGCGCGATCTGATCCTTGGAGCTCTCGACCACCCGCCCCTCGATCCTGGTAAGACGCTCGCGGAGCGCGCCCAGCTCGCCGAGCTTGGTGCCGACCTCACGCCCGAGGTCGGTGAGACGCTGCTCGGTTCGCTCGAGCCGCTGCAGGAGCTCCCCAGCGTCGAGCGTCTCGCGCGTGGCCTCGCGCGTGAGCTCGGCGACGCGCCGCTCCGCATGCTGGAGGCGGAGCGAGAGCTCTTCGATGCGCGCCAGGGCTGCGGATGCCCGCTCCCCCGCGCCGCTCGCGATCGACTGCAGGGGAGCCAACAGCTCGCGCACTCCCTCCTTCGGCACGTCGGCCAGGCGATTCTCGACCGCCCGGACGCGCTCGCGGACGCGGTCTAGATCGCGCCGCAGCGACACCGCGAGGCGATCGAGGAGAACGTCCAGGCGCTCGGAGAGCCGCTCCTCGATCCCGGCGATGAGCGTGGTCACCTGGCTCTCGACGCCGCGCCCCACCTCGACGATGCGGCGCTGCACCCCGGCGCCCAGGCTCTGCGCCTGGCCGACCAGAGCCTTCCCGCCCCCCGTCAGGACGTCCTGCAGCACGGCGAGCCGCCCGCGCGACTGCTCCTTCACACGTCCCATCACGTCCTCCTTCTCGAGTGGCGCGCCCGCGCGCGCCCGGTCCTTCCCTGTTCCCCCGTACCTATCATGCGCCGGGGCCCAGCACGGTGAGCACGCCGGTGTACTGATGAAGCTGCGTCCCGTCCGCGCCCGGCCCGAACTCCGCCCCGCTGAAGAACCCCGCAACCGGAAGCCTGCCGAGGTGCTGCCGCAGATAGGCGCTCTCCAGGCCTGGGACGCCGTAGAAGCCGCGCCCCCGGCCGACGCAGGTAACGTAGAGTGCGGCCGCGGCTTCCGGCGCCTGCCATGCCGCCGCCTGGTCGGCGAGCAGGCGTTGCAGACCCTCGCGTGCCCCGAGCGGATCGCGAACGCCGAAGAACACGCGCTGGCCCTCGGCGACCGGAGCCGCGACGGCAAGGGCGCCGTGCTCGGCGTCGAGCGCGAGCAGGTGGCGGGCGACGAACTCGTCCTCGCCGACCAGCAAGCCGGCGAGCACGGTGGCGAGCGCGCGGCGCGGATGCGCGAGCAGCGGGGAGGGGACCACAGAGGCGAAGACCTCGTAAGCGGGTCGCCCATCCAACGCGAGGATCCAGTTGCCCCGCGCGGCGGTGACTCGCCACACGGGGCTCGCGCGCCGCAGGGCGTGCGTCACGCCCACCGTCGCGCGCAGCGAGCCTTCCAGCGCCACACCGGCTACCGCTGCCGAGGAGGCCGCGTTGCCCGAGAAGACGGACACCTCACCGACGCTCCCGTCCTCCGACGCTCCGCCGCCCACCACCACCACACCGGGCAGCCGCTGCCGGAGTCCGCGAAACAGCGGCTCGGGCTCGAGATGGTACGTGTCCCCGAAGAGAAAGAGGACGCGGTCACCCCCTCCGCCCTCCCCGACGGCGTCGAGGATGTCGTCGGCAACGTGCTCGGCTCGCCCGCGCGTCAAGGGTACGAAGAAGCGACGGGCGACGAAGTCGCCGCCGAGCGCGAGTACGGCCACGGCCGGACCGCCCTCGACTTCCTCCTCACCGGCGAGCACGCCTGCGGCGCTACAGCCCACCACCTGCGCCGTCCCGCACACCTCGCCCGCGGTGCGGGTGACGCGCGTGAAGCCGGGCCCGTGTGGCGTAGTCGCGAAGACGAGCAGCACATCGGCGCGCTCGAGGCTCGCAGAGGTAAGTGCTGCGGTGGCCGCATCGGCCGCGGCGCGCGCCGAATCTCGCTCTGTCGACAGTCCCGCTCCCGCCCGAAGCACACACCCTTCTCCGGAAATGGCCCTTTAGAGCAAGCGGGAGCCGGAATTGCAACTGCGCGGGCGCGGAAAATGCTCTATCGAGCGGGCAGCGCGCGCAGCAAGGCGACGAGCCGCTGCACGCCGTCGCGGAGGTTCTCGACCGAGACGCGCTCGTTGACGCCGTGGACCGTCTTCTCGTCATCCTCGCTCAGGACGAAGGGTACGAAACCATAGCTCGCGATTCCGTGCTCCCGGAAGTAGTGGCTGTCCGTGAAACCCGTGATCACGCTCGGAACGACCGGCGCCCCGCCCAGGTCGCCGGCCGCGAGCTTGCGGATGGCGGCCATCAGCCCGGAGGCCGAGTCGGAGGAAGAGGCTGGGAACGAGAGCAGCGTCTCGATCCGGATGGCGTCGTCGGCGATCACCTCGCGCAGAAGCGCGAGGAACTCCGTGGGGCGCTCCCCCGGCAGGAGTCGGCAGTCGAGCTGCGCGCTCGCCTCCTCGGGGATGACGTTGGTCTTGGGGCTCCCTTCGAGGACGGTGGGCGTCATGGTGTTCCGGATGAGGGCATTTTGGCGCGGGTTGCGGGTGAACTCGGCAAGGAAGGCGGGATCTTCGAGCGCCTCGCTCAAGTGGGCGAGTTTGCTACGCAACGGCTCGCGCTCGAGGGGCGCCAGGGCGGCGAAGTATTCCTCCACCGGCCGCACGAGCCGCACGGCGGTCCGGTACCGACGGACCTTGTCGAGCGCCCGGACGAGCCGCGTGACGGCGGTCTGCGCGGGGGGCGTCGAGCCGTGACCACCCTCCCCGCGCGCGATCACCTTCACCCAAAACGGCGTCTTCTCCGCCACGGCGACCTGAACCACCTTTCTCCTGCCCTGGGCGACGTGGATGTGATCGCCCTCAGTCAGCAGGTACTCAGCGTTCCCGAGCAGCTCGGGCCGGTGCTGCACGATCCAGCCCGCGCCGGCCTTGCCGCCCGTCTCCTCGTCGGCGGTGGCGAGCAGGATCACGTCCCGGTCGATCGGCTGCCCGCTCCGCTTGAGCGCGACGAGCGCCATCAGCTCGACCACCGCCACGCCCTTCGCGTCGAGCGCGCCGCGCCCATGGACGTAACCGTGCTCCAGTGCGCCGGAGAAGGGCGGGACGCGCCAGCCCCGGGGGTCGGCCGGGACCACGTCCAAATGCGCGAGCAGGATGATGGGCGGCGCGCCGCCGTTGCCCGGGAGCCGGGCGTGGAGGTTGCCGCGGCCCGGCGATGACTCGAAGACCTGGGCCTCGATGCCTTCGCCCTCGAGCTTGCGGGCGAGCGCGTTCGCCGCCGCCGTCTCCCCGCCGGGCGGATTCTGGGTGTCGATGCGGATCACGTCGGCCAGCACCTCGGCCGCCTCGTTCCCGAGACGGTGCCAGTCGAGATCGGCCGCGCGGGCGACATGACCGCCGACGAGGGCAGCCGCGATGCCGAGAGCTGCAGGCGCGGAGCGCCGCGTCAGAGTAGGGCGATTCGGTCTGGTCGTGCCGCAGAGCAGCATTCCACGCCCCTTTCCGCGCTCGCGCGCGAGCAAATCCTCGCCCAGCGCGGCTTCGCGACGCACCGACTTGTCAACACCGCGCTGGGCGCGGTTTTGGCCAATGAACGCGTTCGCTCCCTGCCCTTTTGCCGACGATGTTCAAAGTGCGTTGCTCCAGCCGAAACAGGCACTTATATGGGGATCGGCCCGGGTCTTGACGGCGTGTCTCCGGAGCACTGGCGTATACCCCTGGTGCGGCACGGATTTTCGATATCCACAAGTTTTCCACACACCAGGTCCAACCCCGCATCTCAGCGCGCGGGTGCTCCGCGGTGGCCGCGTCCGACCCCGTACACCTCGGCCGATGCCTTCCGGGTGGCGTCGGGCCGCGTCGTTCGGAACTCCTCGAAGCGGCGCCGCAGCTCGGCCGTGGCGACGTCGAGCGCCCCACCCATGAAGAGCTTGATCAGGAGGTTCCCGCCGGGGCGCAGGACGGCTGGAAGCACCTCGAGCACCGCCGCCACGAGCTCGCTCGAGCGCGCATCGTCCGTCTCCCGGATTCCGGTCAGCTTGGGCGCGAGGTCCGAGAGGACGACATCGGCGGGCCGACCCAGATGCTCCAGCACGACCCGCCACGTGGACGGATCCCGCACATCACCGCTCACCAGGCGCAGGTTCGGCGCCGGCAGCGGCTCGACGGGGACCAGGTCGACGCCGACCACGCGACCGCGGGGGCCGACCGCCTCGAGGGCCACCTGAAGCCATCCACCCGGCCATGCGCCCAGGTCGACGACGGCGTCGCCGCGTCGGAGAAGCCGGAAGCGGGAGTCCAGCTGCGCGAGCTTGTAGGCGCTGCGGGCACGGTAGCCGGTGGCCCGGGCGCGGCGGTAGTAGGCGTCCTTCCGCCGGTAGCTCATGCCGCGCCCGCGCGGAGACGGGCGCTACTGGGAGGCGGGCTCGTAGGCCTCGTACCCGCCGAAGGGGCTCTCGTGGGGCACGTGCCCGAAGACGCGCTCGAGCTGCGGGTTCGAGACCACGAAGTGCATCGGGCGCATGACGATCCACTCGAGCATGAAGCCGACCGGGTAGAGCCCGTACGCCGCCAGGCGGAGCGGGTTCGATTCGGAGTCGTCGTAGGCGTCGTGCGCCCGCGCGGCGCTTGGGGCACCGAGGAGGACGACGGCGAGGGCGAGCGCGAACAGAGACCTTGTCACGGGACACCTCCCGGGGCCCGGACGTTCGGGCCGCCTTGCGTGGAGGCTAGCAGCCGTCCGGTCCCCGCTCAAGAACGCGCTCGCGCGGGCCGGCGGCGCGTTGACAGCCCGGATCTGCGCTCGCTAGAGTGCGGCGCCTTTCCCGGGCACCACGTGATGCCGCGCACCTTCAAGCCCCTCCAGCCGCTCCGCGGCTGGCGCCGGGTGGCGACGCAGGCCTGGCGGCCCCCCCGGGATCCGAGCGTCTACGCCCAGCTCGACATCCCCATGCGGTCGGCGCTCGCCTACGTCGAGCGGTTGCGCGAGGAGAGCGGAGTGCGCGTCACCGTGACGCATCTCGTGGCGCGCGGGGTCGCGCTGGCGCTGCGCCAGTATCCCCAGCTGAACGGGATCGTGGCCCGCGGCCGCATCATGCTGCGCGACAGCGTCGACATCTTCCTCCAGGTGGCGATCGAAGGCGGGACGGAGCTCTCGGGCATCAAGATCGCGCGCGCCGACGTGAAGAGCGTCCTCGAGATCGCGCGCGAGATGGAGACCCGCGTGGAGCGCCTGCGCGCGCGGCAGGACCGCCAGGTCGAGCGCACCAAATCGCTCCTCGACCGCATCCCGCTGCTCCTGCTCGGACCCGTCATGCGCACCATAGCGTACCTGGTCTACGACCTGGACCTCGACCTCACGCGGCTCGGGGTCGTGAAGGACGAGTTCGGCAGCGCGATGGTCACGAACGTGGGCATGTTCGGCCTGGCGCAGGCCTACGCGCCGCTCGTCCCGTTCAGCCGCACGCCCCTCGTCGTGCTGGTGGGCGAGGTGCAGGAGAAGCCGGTCGTGGAGGCGGGCCGGGTGGTGGTGCGGCCGATGATGACCCTCGGCGTCACCTTCGACCACCGCTTCATGGACGGCTGGCACGGCGGGGCGATGGCCCAGCTCTTCCGCGCCTTCCTGGAAGACCCCGCGCGCTTCGACGAACCCAAGGTCGTTCCGGTCGCGGCCGCTACTCCCATCCAGCAAAGCTGAGCTGCCGGCCCGTTCGCGCTCCGTCGCGACGGTAGGAGTGGTAGCCCTCGCCGCACGCGGTGCACGGGCCGAGCGTAGCCACCGATCGGACCCCTGCCGCTTGGAGGAGGCAGCGAGCGGCGATGCGCAGGTCGAGGTGAAGGCGGCTCCCGCGCGGCGTCCAGGCGGGCGCCGCCGGGTTGCCCGCGCGGGCACGGAAGGCGTCGACGACGTCGGCTCCCACCTCGTAGCAGCAGCCGGCGATGGCGGGGCCGATCACGGCCTCGAGCTCGCCCGGTCGCGTGCCGAACGCCGCGCGGAGGTGCGCCACTGCGGACTCGAGTACGCCGGCCGCCACCCCGCGCCATCCCGCGTGCACCGCGGCCACGACGCGGCATCGGCGGTGGGCGAGCAGGACCGGCATGCAGTCCGCCGTGACGACGCCGATCAGGAGCCCCGTCGTCGTGCTGGCCAGGCCGTCGGCCTCGGGCTGCACGCCGGCCGAGGTCGCGTTCACGACCCGTCTGCCGTGTACCTGGCGCGGGAGGGCGAGCGGCACGCGCACGCCGACGCGGGCGAGGACCGTTTCCCAGCCCGGGGCGGCGGCGCACTCGGCGGCGCCGAGAAACCCGTGCCGCAGGCCCGGCACGGCGTCCCAGGGGGCGTGCGTCAGCACGGTCCGCCTGGCGGCGCCGGGCGGGCTTGGCTATCCTGCGCCGCGTGGGACGCCGAGGGGCGGAGGGCCTGAGTCTCCTCGATCTGCTGGTCGCTCTCGCGCTGCTCGCGCTCCTCGTCTACCTGGTGCGGATCGACTGGCAACCCCCGCCAGCCGCACCGGCCGCCGCCGCTCACGGCTCGACGCGCTCGAGCCGAACCTCCGTGTAGCGGAGCAGCTCGTCGAGCGTCTGTCGCTTGTACTCGCGCTCGTAGAAGATGCGGCGGATGCCCGTGTTGATGAGCACCTTCAGGCAGTGAATGCAGGGCGTGTGCGTGATGTAGATGTCGGCGTCGCGGATGCTGGCGCCGTTCTTCGCCGCCTGCGCGATGGCGTTGATCTCGGCGTGGATGGTGCGGAAGCAGTTCTCCTCCGTCTCGCCGGACGGCGTGCGCGACGTGTAGACGAGGCACCCCACGTCGGTGCAGTGCGGCAGCCCGGCGGGCGAGCCGTTGTACCCCGTCGCCAGGATGTTCTTGTCGCGCACGATCACCGCGCCCACCTTGGCGCGCGCGCAGGTGGAGCGCTCCGCCACCTGGCGCGTGATGGTGAGGAAGTACTGGTGCCAGCTCGGGCGCTCGCTCATGGGAGAAGCTTGATGGGCTCGGGCACGAAGGTGAGGACGAATATCACGAAGGTGGCGAGAGCGGCGAGCCGGCGGCCTCGGCCGAGCGCACGCCGGTCGTCGTCGGTCGGCGGATGGCCGAGCGACCAGAGCACGCTGATGATGACCGTCCACAGGAGCCAGCCGGGCCAGCCACGCACGCCGAGCCAGGCGAGGAAGGCGATGAGGAGCGCCGGGACCCAGGGGGCGCCACGGCCGACCGCCGCGTAGAGCACGTGCCCGCCGTCGAGCTGTCCGACTGGGATCAGGTTGATCGAGGTCACGAAGAGCCCGAACCAGCCCGCGAAGGCGACGGGATGCAGGACCACCGTGGCGGAGTCCACGTGGAGGACGGCGCGGGTGAGGAACGCGGTCAGAAGCGAGTCACCGCACTCGACGCCGTGCCACCGGGGGGGCTCGGCGAGCACGGTCGAGTGCGCGAGCCCGACCACGGTGGCGACCAGCGCCACCACGAACCCCGCCCACGGCCCCGCCGCGCCGATGTCGAAGAGCGCGCGCCGGTCGGGGAAGCGCGAGCGGATGCGGATGAAGGCGCCGAACGTTCCGACCGGGCTCACGAGCGGCGCCGGGATGAAGTAGGGCAGGGAAGCGCTCACGCGGTGCCGGAGGCAGGCGACGTAGTGCCCGGACTCGTGCACGAGAAGGATGAAAACCAGGGTGGCCGCGAACGGCAGCCCGCGGAGGAGGAGCGCGGGATGCGCAGCGAGCGCGAGCGGGTCCACGTCGACGCCAGCCAGCGTGGCGCTGAAGATCGTCGCCCCGAGCAGCACGGCGTGCACGGCGGGGGAGCGTGCGCCGGCCATCGGCCGCGCCAGCGCGGCCGGCGACACCCCCTCGCTCGAGCGTTCGTCGATCGCCATCACGCCTCGATCACGACAGCCGCGCCGACACTGGCGCCCAGTTGATCGCGCGCCGAGCCCTCACGCACCGCGAGCTCGACGAGCCCCCAGCTGTTCACGACGGCGACGGGCTCGCCACGTTGGACCGCGGCATAGGAAGGCGCGACGCCGCGCAGGCGGACGTTCCCGATCCCGATCGACGGCGCGCGGACGGTCAGGCCGGCCAGATCGGCGGCGCTCACGTTGGTCACCAGGTTGCCGAAGTGATCGACGTAGATCACCTGGCCGCGGAGCGCGTGCCCCTCGCGCACGACCGGGGGCAGGTCGAGCCGCTGCATGTCCCGCACCTCGCTCCCGAGCTTCTCGACGGGTGTCCCCGCCGCCAGCGCGGCGGCGACCGGCGCGAACACGTCGCGTCCGTGAAACGTCGCGCTGCGCGGGGAGAGGAAGAAGTGCTCCGCCGTCAGGTGAATGATGCGGCGGATCTCGATGCGGGGTGCGGCGAGCGAGAGCAGCCCGTTGTCCGGGCCGACCAGCAGGGTGCCGGCAGTCTCGACGCACAGCGCCCGCCGCTCGCTCCCCACGCCGGGGTCGACCACCGCGAGGTGAATCGTGCTGCGCGGGAAGTAGGGCACCGAATGGCGGAGGATGAGCGCGCCGGCCAGTACGTCGTGGGGCGGGACGCCGTGCGTCAGGTCGATCACGCGCGCCGTGGGCGCGCGGCCCGCGATCACGCCCTTCATGATGCCGACGAACGGGTCCGCGGCACCGAAGTCTGTGGTGAGCGTGATGATACTCATCGACGCCGCGCGAGCGCGTCCTCCACCGCGGCCCAGAGGAGCGGGAACATGATCTCGTGGTGGCCCGTGAGCTGGATGCCGCGGCCGCCCGCCGCGGTGGGTCGCGCCACCACGTTCACCGCCGGGCGGTAGTGACGGTTGAAATCCATGTCGATCGTGGTGAGGTCGCGCACCGGATGGCCCACGTTGCGCGCCAGGTTGAGCGCCTTGACGAACACCTCCGGCAATACGACGGCCGAGCCCAGATTAAGGTAGACCCCGCCCGCGAGCCGCGCCATCACGCCCGCGAGCAGGTGGAAGTCGCGCAGGCTCCCCTCGCCGATCGCGGCCCCGTCGGCGCTCGGGTGCATGTGGACGATGTCGGTGCCGATCGCCACGTGCGCGGTGGCCGGGATGTCCGCCCGCGCCGCCGCGGCGAGGATGCTGGTCCGGCGAAAGGGAAGGCGCGCGCGCAGGATGGCCTCGCCGATCGCGCGCCCGAGCCCGCGCCCGGCCGCGACGCCCTCGCGCGTGGCGCGGTTCAGGAACTCGCCGGTCTCGCGCGCCATCCCGAAGGTGCCGCGCTCGAGGCCCGGGCCGACGTCCTCGGAGGTCCGGCCGTTCCAGGCGAGCTCGAAGTCGTGCACCAGGCAGGCGCCGTTCATCGCCACCGCCGCGAGGCGGCCACGCTCGATCAGGTCGACGATGACGGGCCCGAGCCCGACCTTGATCGGGTGCGCGCCCATGCCGAGGACGACCGGCCGACCGCGGCGGAGCGCCCCCGCGATGCGCTCGACGGCGCCGCGGAGATCGCGCGCGGCGAGGATGTCCGGCAGCCGGGCGACGAGCCGGCGCACCGTCATCCCGGCCCCGACTGGGCGACCGAGGCTCGCCGCGGCCACCAGGCTCGGCCGCCGGGCGAGCGGCACCGTGCGGACGCGCGACATGTCGAGCGGGACGGGGGCGCGGCCCGGGCGCCGCGGACGACTCACCTACGACTCCCCGAACAAGCGGCGATCGACGAGCTCGCAGAGCACGTGTCCGATCAGGATGTGCGTCTCCTGGATGCGCGCCGCGTGGGTGCTCGCGGACACGCGCAGGCAGAGATCGACCAGGCCGGCGAGCGTCCCGCCGTCGCCCCCGGTGAGCCCGATGGTCTTGATGCCGAGCTCCCGGCACACGTCGATCGCGCGCAGCACGCTGGGCGAGCGGCCGCTGGTCGAGATGGCGAGCGCGACGTCGCCCGCGGCGCCGAGCGCGCGCACCTGGCGGGCGAACACCTCGTCGTAGCCGTAATCGTTGGCGATGGCGGTGAGCGCCGAGGTATCGGTGGTGAGCGCGATGGCGGGAAGCGGCCGCCGCTCGCGCTGGAACCGTCCGACGAACTCCGCCGCGAGATGCTGGGCGTCGGCGGCGCTGCCGCCGTTGCCGAAGAGGAGCAGCTTCCGTCCGGCCGCGAGCGCGTCGGCGATCAGGTCGATGGCACGCTCGAGCGTGTCGGCGTTCTCCTGCAGGAAGACCTCGCGAGCGCGCGCACTCGCCTCGAACAGCGCCCGGATGGCCGTCCGGCTGGAGCTCGAGCGCGCGCGGGGCGTCGCCATGCGGGTCGGAGGGATCGTAGGCGCGGGTCCCCAGGCAGTCAAGGAAGCGCGCGCGGGCGGTAGTGTTGCGAGGCGAGGACGAGTGCGCTACGGTCTCGGGCCGTTGCGGGCGTAATTCAGTGGTAGAATGCCAGCTTCCCAAGCTGGACGTCGCCGGTTCGACCCCGGTCGCCCGCTCTCGTGAGTTCGAGGAGTTAGGCGCAACCGCGCTTCAAGCTGCGGACCGCTGGTGGCTGTTTGGTGGCTGTTCGTCCCCGGCCGTTTGTCCGATCACGCCGGCACGTAGGGCACGACGAGCAGCCCAACCGCCCGCTGCTTGGGCCGCTTCGAGGTCGCATCCGACTTGGGGTTGACACGCCAGTTTTGTCAGGCGAAGCAGGCGCGGGAGGACATACGATGCGACGGGATCAGCTTCGCGCTCTCCTGCGGGAACTCGCCGACGCGCCCAACCTGACCGGGACCAACGGTACCGTGCGCGCCGGGGATCGTGCTCTCTTCGCCAGCGGTGGGCGGCTGTACGCACGCCTATCTGCCACGCAGGTTGAGCCGGTCACTGTTGAAGACGAGGACGACGAGGAACAGCCTCACGCCGGCACATAGGGCACGACCAACAACCCAGCGGCCCCCTGCTTTGCCCTCTCGCCCCGCCGGTCGTACCGCGCCGTGGTCGCCGGGTTCGCGTGCCCGGCCATTGCCTGCACCACGGCCAAGTCGGCGCCGTTATCGAGTAGGTCGGAGATGAAGCTGCGGCGCATGTCGTGCGGGGAAAAGCGGGCGATGCCGGCGCGCTTCGCCAGATGGGCGAGGCGGTCAAACACGGACTCGGGTGTCAGCCGGCGGAGCATGATGCGGCCCGCCTTGTCCACCGGGACGAACAACGGCCCCGGCTCCGAGCCACGCACCGTCAACCAGGCCGCAAGGGCATCGCGGGCGCCGTTCGTCGCGTACATGAGGCGAGCCTTGTTACCCTTGCCCCGCCGGATGGTGAGTGCGCCAGTCTCGGGATCGTAGTCGGCCACGTCGAAGGCGACCGCCTCTGCGCGCCTGA
>VBKJ01000145.1 GCA_005879795.1 Deltaproteobacteria bacterium | reverse complement strand
GACGAGCACGGCATGGCATCGCCAGCGCTCAGGGCGCGCGACTGGAAGACCTACAACCACAACCTGCTGACCCAGGCCGAGGTGGACGAGCTCAGCCGGGAGTTCGGCGCGTTCTTCCTCACCAGGACGATGGCGGAGCTCTACCGCGCCGCGTGTGAGCGGAACCTGATGCTCGCGCCCATCAACGACGCGCGCGAGGTCGCGGCCTCCACCCAGCTAGCGGCGCGCGAG
>VBKJ01000144.1 GCA_005879795.1 Deltaproteobacteria bacterium | reverse complement strand
CTACCCGGGCGCCTTCGCCAGGAGCAACGGGAGCGCGATCGCCATCCGCCGCCCGGCGCCGCGGCTCGGCGAGCACACGGCGGAGGTGCTGGGCGAGCTCGGCCTCGGCGCGGCCGAGCTGCAGCGCCTGCGCGCCGAGGGGATGGTGTGACGGACCTCTTCGCCGGCACGACCATCCTCGAGTTCGGCGGCGGCGCAGCCGGCCCGGTCGCGACCCGCTACTTCACCGAGCACGGTGCGACCGTGATCCGCGTCGAGTCGCGCCGGCGCCCGGATTTCCTGCGCACGCTCCGCCTCACGCCCGACTCGCCCGGCGGCCTCGATGGCGCGCACCACTTCGCGGTGCTGAACGCGAACAAGCTCTCCGTCGCGCTCGACCTCTCGCGCGCGGAGGGCGTGGCGGTCGCGCGCCGGCTCGCGCTCTGGGCCGACGCCGTGGCGGAGAACTTCGCGCCCGGCGCGATGGCGAAGTGGGGGCTCGACTACGCCGCGCTGGTGCGGGAGCGCCCCGACCTGGTGATGATCAGCACCTGCCTGAACGGCCAGACGGGCCCCGAGCGCCACTACCCGGGCTTCGGCGGGCAGGGCTCGGCGCTCGCCGGCTTCAACCACCTGACGGGCTGGCCCGACCGCGAGCCCGTCGGCCCCTTCGGCACCATCACCGACTCGCTCTCGCCGCGCTTCGCGGCGCTCCTGCTCGCCTCGGCCCTCCTCCACCGCCGCCGCACCGGCCAGGGCCAGCACATCGACCTGGCGCAGGTGGAGGGCGGGATCGTGTGCCTGACCGAGTCGATGATCACGTACTCTGGCAACGGCGAGATCCTGACCCGCATGGGGAACCGTTCACGCCACGAGGCGCCCCACGGCGTCTTCCCCTGCGCGGGGAAGGACCGCTGGGTCGCGATCGTCGTCCACGACGACGAGGACTGGCGGCGCCTCGTGCGCGCGCTGGGTGAGCCGGCGTGGGCGACGGACGCGGCACTGGCGACCACGGCGGGGCGGCTGGCCCGCGTCGACGAGGTGGAGCGGCGGCTCGCGGAGTGGACGACGGGGCAGGACGGCCTGGCGGTCGCGGACCGACTGCAAGCCGCCGGTGTCGAGGCGGGGCCGGTCGAGGACTTCGCCGACCTGCACGAGGACCCGCAGCTCGCGCACCGGCGGCACTTCCGCGACGTTGAGCACGCCGTGCTCGGGCGGCACCCGGTCGAGACGCACGCCATGCGCTTCTCGGCGATGGAGCCGCGGATTCACTCCCCCGCGCCGCGGCTCGGCGAGCACACCGAGCACGTGCTGCGGGAGCTCCTCGGGATGGAGGCCGGGGAGTTCGCGCGGCTCAGGGACGCGAGGGTGTTCGAGTAGCGACTCCGCGCTAACGCCCCGTCGTACTCGGCTTCGGTCGGCCTCTTATCCGATACTTCACTTTCGCGGTCGCGCTCACCTTCGGGATGAACACGTTGGCCGTCCACGTGTCCGTGATCTTGGCCGTGTCGGGCAGGTCATTCCCCAGCTTGACCGTCTCGTGCAGCAGATCGAACGATCTGCCAACCGGGATGCCGACCTCGAAGCCCTCGGGGATGTCGAGGACCCGGATGCACGTCTCACCGTCCTTGCAGTCGGGACAAGGCGGTGGGTTTCCGGTCTTCTCACAGTCCACATTGTTCTGGCAGAGCTTGCTGACAGTCTGCGAACAGTGAGACTGCGTGAGACAGACCTCCCCGGCCACGCAGGTGGGACAAAAGTTGGGGTCGCAGTCCGAGTCCCTCAGGCAACCCTGGTCGGACGCCGTGGAGCAGTGCTTGAAATCGAACTGCATGCTCTTGCTGTCCTTGACACCGCCCACCCTCAGGTCCTCCGCGCAGGTGAGGATGCCCGCCCCGCGCAGCAAGAAGTCACAGGGCGGTAGGCCACCCTCCGCATGGCTCTCGTTCTTGAGTCGCACGGTCAGGTCGACGGTGCTCTTCGCGGGATTGTCGGGGTCGTACGTTTCCCGCCTTGGCCTCGGAATGACCTCGAGCTTCGGGCTGGCGGCGCACGTGCCCGTGTGCGTTTCCATCTTGTCGCACAGAGCGCTTCCGTCGTTATAGAGCGCGGCGACACTAGGGAAGAACCGCCCAGCTGAGAACAGATCCTCTTCGACGCAGGCCTCGAAGCGGGTGAGCGGACAACCGATCGTCTCGACGGTGTTGAAACCTGTTCCATCGAACTTGAACTTCTGCACACCGCCGGACGGCTCCGGACTAGGGTGCGCGTTGACGATGGCCCCCAATATCGTGACCGCTGGCACGTTCACGCCGTTCGGCTTCCCGATTCCGTCATCGAACCTGCCCTGATTGTCCTCCGCGAAGACGACGACGGTCCCCTCGCGGCCCCAGCCGATAGTGATCGTCGCGCGGCCGACTCTCCTGCGACCTGCGGTCACGACCACCCGGATCTTGGTCGTGCCCCCACGAAAGGGCTTCTCGGTGTTGTTCGGTAAGATGTCGCAGGTCGGCGCGACGAAGAAGACCGTGGGCTCGTTGTAGAATTTGAGGCGGTCCTGCGTCAGGACGCACATGTTGCCGAACGCCGAGCACATGCCGATCACATCGGAGGTCACCGCCATCGGCCCAAGGTCCAGATCAGCCGCGAGGAGCCCGGCCGCCTTCTTGGCGACCGACCATCGGTAGCGGACGGGTAAGCCACTCGGGATGCCTTCCACGTGGAGGCGCGCGACGTAAAAGGGCAACTGGCCGTCATCGGTGATCTTGTGGAGCGCGGTGCAGTCAACGTCTGCGCTCTGCGCATAGAGTAACTGCGTACGGGAAGCGGGCAGACTCACCTGAGCGAGCGCCGGTGTCGCGAGGCCGAGCTGCTGCGCCAGAACAGCCACCAGGGCCAGACCTACCGTGCCGCTGGGATTGGACGTCATCAGGCTCGTCAAATGGTGGGAAATGCCTCGCTGGCCCATCCTCGTCCCTCCTCCGCCGGAGTGGGGGCGCAAGATGCCGTATTCGCCCCCCGAAGGCAAGGTTTTCGCGGCGGACCTTTCACACCGGGACGCGCCGAGTTGACAGCCCGCCACGGCTGCCCCTTAGCTGATCGCAAGACCCATGCCCGACGACCGGCAAGAGGTCCGGCGTATCCTCGCCGACGTGGCCCGGGCGGTCGACCGGCGCCTCGCGGTCGAGGTGCGCGAGTTGCCCGGCGGCACGCGGCTCCGGCTCGTCCTCACGCACGGGACCCATCAGACGCAGACCGAGGTGCCGGTGACGGCCGTCCTCGCCGCCGCCGAGAGCCCCATGGCGCGGAACGAGCTCCGCCTGCGGCTCAAGCGCGCCAGCGACACCATGCTCTTCAAGCCGATGCCGGATCACCGCCTGGCAGACGTGAAGCCCCTGCCGCCGCCGGGCGGGCAGAGCACCTTCCGCTCGCGCCGCGGGCGCTAGCTAGCGGCTCGCGCGCGCCGGGCCGGCCGCCCGGGCGCCCTGCGGCGCGCTCGCGGCGGCCACCGCGCTCGCCTTGGCGCGCAGGTAGTCCTCGTAGTTTCCGAGGTAGCGCACCGCCTTCCCGCCCCCGACCTCGATCACCTGCGTCGGCAGCCGGTCGAGGAGGTAGCGGTCGTGGGCGACCAGCACGAGCGTGCCGGTGTAGGCGAGGAGCGCCTCCATCAGCACCTCCTTGGCGGTCAAATCGAGGTGGTTGGTGGGCTCGTCGAGGAGGAGGCAGTTCGACGGCTCGACCAGGAGCTTGGCGAGCGCGAGCCGGCTCCGCTCGCCGCCCGAGAGCACCGCGGTCCGCTTCTCCACCGCGTCGCCCGAGAAGAGAAAAGCGCCGAGCAGCGAGCGCACGTGCGGCGCCGTCTCGATCGACGCCGCGGCCAGGACCTCCTCGAGCGCGGTGCGCTCGGGGTCGAGCATCTCGGCGTGATCCTGCGCAAAGTAGCCGAGTGCGACGTTCTGCCCGACCCGCCGCTCGCCGCCATCGAGCGCGAGCACGCCGGCCAGCATCTTGAGCAGCGTCGTCTTGCCGGCGCCGTTCGGCCCGACCAGCGCGACCCGCTGCCCGCGCTCGATGAGCACGTCGGCGCCGTCGTAGACGCGCACCGCGCCGAAGCGCTTGCGCGCGCCCTTGAGCTCGACGACCGCGCGCCCGCTGCGCGCCGCCTCGGGGAGGCGGATCTTGAGCGTGCGCTCGTGGCCGTCGGGCGGCGGCAGGCGGTCCATCTTCTCGAGCTGCTTCACGCGGCTCTGCACCAGCGCCGCCTTGGAAGCCTGGTAGCGGAAGCGGCGGATGAACGCCTCGACGCGCTCGATCTCGGCCTTCTGGTCCTCGTAGGCCTTGCGTGCCTGCTCGAGGCGCTCCTCACGCTCGGCCAGGTAGTGGCTGTAGTTCATCGGGTAGTCCGTGACGCGCCCGTGCAGCACCTCGGCGATGTGGTCGACGGTCACGTCCAGGAAGTAGCGGTCGTGCGCGACCATGATGAGCGTCCCCGGGTACGCGACCAGGAACTCCTCGAGCCACGTCCGGGCCTCGAGGTCGAGGTAGTTGGTGGGCTCGTCGAGGAGGAGGAAGTCGGGGCGCCGGAGGAGGAGCTGGGCGAGCGCGACGCGCATCTGCCACCCGCCGGAGAGCTCGCCGCAGTCGCGCTCCATGTCGGAGGGCCCGAACCCGAGCCCGGCGAGCACCGCCTCGGCCTCGGCCTCGGTGTCGTAGCGGCCGCGGTGGTCCCACTCCTCGCACACCGTCATGTACCGCTCCATGACCGCCGTGTACTCCTCGCTCTCGGGCGGGACCGTGGCGAGCGCGTGCTCGAGCGCCGCGCGCTGTGCCTCCAGCTCGTGCAGCTCGGCGAAGGCGGCGAGCGCGTGCCGGCGTACCGTGACGCCGCGCGTGCCGAGGATGTGCTGCGGGAGATAGCCGACGCGCGCACCGCGCGGCAGCGCGACCGTGCCCCGGTCCGGCTCCACCTCGCCCGCGATGATGCGCAGCAGGGTCGACTTCCCGGCGCCGTTCGGCCCGGTGAGCCCGACCCGAGCGCCGTCGGGCACGGCCCAGGTGACGTCGTCGAGGACGACCTGGCCTCCGTAGCGCTTGGCGATGCCGGCGACGTTGAGCACGAGCCGAGAGCATGCCGGGCGGTCCGGCGAGGGGCAAGCGCGGCTCAGCGCGCGGTGACGGCGAGCCCGGCGGCCCCCGCGGCGAGGGTGACGAGCGCCTCGGGCACCCAGGAGTCCGTCCGGGTAATCATGGCGAGCGAGGCGAACGAGCCGGGGAGCGAGCGCGGCAAGCGCAGTGACGACCGACGAGGCGTGCCTGAAGGCACGCCGCAGGAGGGAGGAGCGAGCACGCCGCTCGCAGCCCCCGGCTCGTTCGCCGGAGCCGCCATGATTACCCGGACGGCCTCCTAGCCACGGGCCGCCCCGTCGAGCACCACGCCCGGGTGCGCCCCGGTCCACTCGCCGTGGGCGAGGAACTCCTCGCCACGGATGAAGACGTGCTCGATGCCCTCGGCACGCGCGACGTAGCGCGCCGCGCCGCCCGGGAAGTCGTGCACCTTCTCCGGCGCGCGCGCCGCGACCCGCGTCGGATCGAGGCAGACGACGTCGGCCACCCGCCCGGGCGCCAGGAGCCCGCGCTCCGCGATGCCGTAGATCGCAGCCGGCATCGCGGTGAGCCGGCGCACCGCCTCCTCCCACCCGAAGAGACCGCGCCCGCGCACCCAGTGGCCGAGGAGGTGGGTCGCGTAGCCGGCGTCGCAGAGGACGGAGACGTGCGCGCCCGCGTCCGAGAGCGCGATCAGGCTCTCGGGCCGGCCGAGGAGGGCGCCCACGTGCTCGTCGTCGTAGTTCATGAGCAGCATGGAGAAGCGGGCGCTCAGGTTCTCGGCCGCGGACAGGTCGAGGAGCGCGTCGATCGTGTCGCCACCGCGGGCCGCGGCGATCTCGGCCAGCGTGCGGCCGACGAGCGTCTCGTGCTCGGCACGCGACGCCTCCTCGAGGACGACCTCGCCCCAGCGCCGGCCGGCCGGAGCGCCCGCCCGGCCGAGCGCCTCGGCCTTCACGGCGGCCCGGAACCCGGCGTCGGCGAGGAGTACCAGCCGCGCGGCGTCGGATGGCGCCGCGCGCCAGCGGCGCCAGCACGGCATCGCGTCGAGCGACGCGCAGCCCGTGGCGAGGTCGAAGTCGAAGCGCATCGGGCGGCACGACACCTGCGGGTAGACGGCGGCGCCGGCGGCGAGGCCCTCGCGGAGCCGCGCGTAGACGGGCTCCCACGCGTCGCGGCGGTCGGGGACGTCGAGGATCGCGCTGAAGCTGACGGGGCGCCCGGACGCCCGCGCGAGGTCCTGCAGCCAGGCGAGCTCGTCGGCCGACACGGGAAAGGTCTCGGACGTGATCTCGAGCACGCCCCGGCCCGACGCGGCCATCGCCGCGACGAGGGCGCCCAGCTCCTCGCGGCTCGCCTGCCGGCTGGGGACGGGCCGGCCGCCCTCGCCGACGTGCGCCGGCGAGCGCGAGGTCGCGAGCCCGACCGCGCCCGCGGCCATGCCCTCCCGCACCAGGGCGGCCATCGCCTCCACCTCGCCGGTCCGCGCCTGGCGCGCGTACGCGTCGTCGCCCATGACATAGGCGCGGAGCGCCGAGTGCCCGAGGAGCACGCCGACGTTCACGCCGAGCGGCCGGGCGCGCAGCGCCCGCACGTAGTCGGCGAACGACTCCCACTCCCACGCGACGCCGGCCCGCAGGCTCTCGAACGGCATGCCCTCGACGTGCTCGAGCATGCGCAGGAGGCGCTCACGCTCACCCGGCCGGCAGGGCGCGAGCGCGAAGCCGCAGTTCCCGATCACGACCGAGGTGACCCCGTGCCAGCACGACGGCGTGCACAGCCGGTCCCAGGTCACCTGCGCGTCGTAGTGCGTGTGCACGTCGACGAACCCCGGCGCGACGACGAGACCGCGCACGTCGAGCGTGCGCCGGGCGGCGCCGTCGACGCGGCCGATCGCCACGATCCGTCCCGCGTCGATCCCCACGTCCGCATCCCGCGCCGGGGCGGTGCTGCCGTCGCAGACCCGGCCGCCGCGCAGGACGAGGTCGAGCATGCGCCGCCCCGGTAGCAGAGGCGGGAAGGCGCCGGCAACCGGAGCCGGCACGGCCGAAGCCCGACCTGCGGGCTTTCAGTCGTCGTCGTGCTTGTGGTGGCCCTTGCCGTGCCCGTGTTCGTGGCCCCGGCCGTGGCCGGCCCAGGGCGGCGGCCCGTGCTTCTTACAGTGCCCCGGCGGCACCCTGTAGTAGCCGACCGGCACGGTGAGGATCGGGCGCGGCACGCGCTCGAGCGTGACGAAGCTCCACGGCCCGTTGAAGCTCGCGGCGTGGAACCAGTGGTCGCCGTGGAAGGTGTAGTAGAGCCCGCCATAGTAGAAGTAGTTGTAGGGCAGGGACGGCGCGTAGTAGACGGGCGTCCGCGGCACGACCACGAGCGGCGGCGGGGCCTCCACCACCACGGGCGGGGGTGGCGGCGGCACGCCGATGTTGATGCCGATGTGCACGTCGGCGCCGCGGGCAGGCGCGGCGAGCACCCCGGCCGCGAGCACGATCCCGAGTGACGTTCGCCTCATCCTTGGTCCTCCTCTGCGTCTATCGGCGGCTGACGCCGGTTGCTTGAGCTGTCGGCTCCGGCGCCGCGAATTCTGAGCCCGGCCGGCAGCGCCTCGTCGAGCAGCCGCGCTTCCTCGCGCGCCTCGAGCGGCACCGGCTCGCGCACCAGGCGCGCCGCACGCTCCCCGTTCGGCGCTGCCGCCAGCCGGCGCGCGATCCGCTCGCGCAGCGAAGCGTCGAGGTCGCGCTCACGGTCGCCCGTCGCGCGCGCGATCTGGGCGAGCGCGAAGGCGTAGGCTTCGGGGCGCGGCCAGGCGGCGGCGAGGAGCCGCTCCGCCCACGCAGCCGCCGTGTCGCGCGCGACCACGCAGTTGAGTGGGCCGTAGAGCGGCGCCCGCGCGCCGAGGCGCGCCAGCGCCCACAGCTCCGGCTCGGTCGCGCGCCCGCGCTCGGCCTCGGCGACGAGTACGGCGCCCAGCGCGGCGCGGGCGCCCGCGGCGAGCCGCTCGCAGCTCCCGATCGCCTGCCACATCTCTCGCAGCTCCTGCGCGCCCGGGCGCGGGCCCTTGGGCTTGCCGCGACGGAGGAGCGCCGGGCTCACCTGCTGGAGGAGGTGCTCCTGCTGCCGCGCTCCGAGTCCGCCCGCGATCCGCTTCCAGAGGTTCCACCACTCGGCGCGGCACTGTGCGGCACGCGGATGGCGCAGCTCGGCGCCGAGCACGCGCCAGAGACGGCTCACGCGCAGCTCGTCGCCGGGATCGCCGAAGCCCGGGCGGAGGAGGAAGCCGGCGAGGTTGAGCCAGCGCGCCTCGCGCGCGGGTGCGCGCGCGCGTGCCGGCTCGAGCGGCCAGAGCGCGTCCCACAGGGCGCGGATCGCGCCGAGGGGCCAGGCGTCGCGCCCGGCGCCGAGCGCCCCCTCCAGGCGGCGCGTCAGCGTGACGGCATCGTCGCCGCCCGCGAAGGCGGCGCGCAGGAGGCCCGCCGCCTCCTCGACGCGCGCGGGCTCGATCACCAGCCCGGCCGCTTCGCCGGCCGCGGGCGCCTCTCCCACCGGCTCGCGCAGGCGGAACTCGAGGCGCCAGCGGTGGTCGGTGGTGCGCGAGCGGCACCAGATCTCGAGCGTGCCGATCTCCGTGAGGCGTACCTCGAGGTGCACCGGGAGCGCGGCCTCGACCAGCTTGCGCCCGAAGCGGAGCACGGTGCGGATGGGCGGGAGCGGCGCCAGCCCAGCGGCCGCGACGAGGTCGCCCGCGCGCTCCCCGCTCCGGTCCGTCGCCGTGAGCAAGGGAAGGGACACGGGCCGGTTGGCGAGCAGCTCGAACTCGGGCTCGGCGATCTCGAGCGCCTCGCCCTCCTCCATGCCGCGCGGCACGAGGCAGAGGGCGCGCCCGTCGCCGAGCCCCAGGTAGTACGTCCGCGCCGCGCCGCCGCCGATGCGCACGCCGAGGCCGCGGCGCGCGAGCCCGAAGTAGGCCGCGCCGCGCGCCACGGCGAGCTGCAGCGACTCGCCCTCCAGCACCGCGGGGCGGCGCCCGCCGTGCCAGGACGCGACGACGTCGCACAGGCGCTCGCGCACGCTCTCCGGCTCGAGGGCGCCGCCGTTGAAGAGGAGCGCGTCGGGGCGCGCGAGCGGCAGGTCCGCCTGCCCCGCTGCCTCGCGCTGCCGGGCGAGGAACTCGGCCAGGTGGCGGGTGATCTCCGGCTCTTCGGCGAAAGGCAGCCCCCACTCGCGCGGCGCGAGCCCCGTCCCGCGCCGCGCCTGCGCGTCGGCGGCGACGCGCGGGAAGAAGCGGTCGAGCACCACGGCCTCCACCTCCGCGCGCGTGAGCCTGGCCGCGAGCGCGCCGCCGACCACCGCGCCGCCGCGGCCCGGTACCGAGAGGCGGACTTCGCCCGGGCAGGGATCCGCGAGCAGGCGCTCCTTCGCCGCCCGGCACTGGCTCACGAGCCCGTTGAACCGCTGCGTGTCGAGCTGGCCGCCCCTCGCCAGCAGACGCGCCTCGACCTCGCGCGCCAGGGCGAGGTCGATGTTGTCGCCGCCGAGGAGGAGGTGCTCGCCCACGGCCACGCGCTCGAGCCCGAGCTCGCCGCGGCTCGCGCGGGCGGCGATGAGCGACAGGTCGGTCGTGCCGCCCCCGACGTCGACGACGAGGACGAGCGGATGCGCCGCCACGCGCGCGCGCCAGTCGCCCTGGTGCGCCGCGAGCCAGGCGTAGACGGCAGCCTGCGGCTCCTCCAGGAGGACCACGTCGGGCAGCCCGGCCGTGCGCGCGGCAGCGAGCGTCAGCTCGCGCGCCACCTCGTCGAACGACGCCGGCACGGTGAGGACCACGTCCTGCTCGGCGAGCGGCGCGGGGAAGCTCGCGTCCCACGCCTCGCGCAGGTGCGTGAGGGTGCGCGCCGACGCCTCGACCGGCGAGACCTTCGCCACCCCGTCCGCGGCGCCCCAGGGCAGGATCGCGGCCGTGCGATCGACGGCCGCGTGGCAGAGCCACGACTTGGACGAGGCCACCAGGCGCCCGGGGACGCGCGCACCCTGCTCGCGGGCGAAGAGGCCCACGCACCAGGCACGGCCCGTCGCCCAGGGTGGATCGAGGCTGCCCGGGGGCAGCTCGTGCGCGCCAGCCAGGTAGAGGAACGAGGGCAGCGTCGGCCGCGCGCCCAGCTCGCCCGGCGCGACGAGCTGCGGCACGTCGAAGACGTGGAGCGTGCGCCCGGCCTGCGTGTCGACCCAGGCGCAGGCGGTGTTGGTCGTGCCGAGGTCGATGCCGACGACGAAGCGGGCGGCCATCGACTCGACTAGGCGATCTCCACCTCGGCCGGCGCGATGATGTGCGGGTCCCGGCCGCGGCCCGCGGGGAAGGTCACGCGCGTCACGCGCCAGCCCGCGTGGCGCAGCACGCCGCGGAAGGGCGGCCCGCCGCCGACGTTGCCCGTGAGCCGGATCGCCGCCGGATCGAACCCGCCCTCGATCGTCACCATCTCGCCTTCGGCCGCCCGCAGCACCGGCTCGAGCGCGACCCGCTCGTCGAGCGCCTTGCGGCAGCCCTCGTGGATGCCGCGCACGGCGGCGCCGATCTGCTCGTCCGGGTAGGGCGCGAGGTCCTCGGTCACGAAGTCGACGAAGCGACCCTGCTCCTGCAGGAGTCCGAGGAGGCCGAGCGCTTCGGTGCCCGGCGACTCGGCGGGCGGCGGAGGCGGCGCAGCCGGCTCTCGAGCGGGCGGCGCGCCCGGCCGCGAGGGCAGGAACGCGACCACCACCGCCAGCGCGAACGGTGCGCCGACGCGCCAGGCGGGCGCGTCGCCCGCGACGAGGAAGTTCCCCGCGGCGACCGCGGCCGCGAGCACGAGCGCGAGGAGGAGACGTGTGAGGAGCATGCCCGCCTTGCTATCACACGGCGGTGGCGCGGCAAGCATGCGAGGGCGGGATTGCATCGCGAGCGGATGCGGGAAAGAAACCCCTTCATGCCCCCGCTCGAGCGCTACGCGCGCTTCCTCACCCGGCATGCCTGGACGGTGCTGGTCGCCGTCGGCGTGGTGACGGCGGCGCTCGTTGCCGGCATGGGCCGCCTGCGCGTCTCGATCGACATCGAGGCCAGCCTGCCCGCGAACCATCCCTTCGTGCAGATCGACCACCAGATCCGCCGCGAGTTCGGCGGGCGCAACACCATGATCGTCGCCATCGTGCCGCGCGACGGCGAGGTGTGGCGGAGCGACGTGCTGCGGGTCGTGCAGGAGGTGACGCTCGCGGCCCTCCGCCTCCCGGACGTAATCGCGCCGAACGTCGTGAGCCTGGCCGCGCCGAGCGTGCGCCACGCCGAGGAGGAGGGCGGCACGATCCGCGTCGATTACCTCATGCGCGACGTCCCCGAGACGCCGGAGGAGATCGCCGCCCTGCGCGCCCGGCTCGACGGGGAGCCGGCGCTCCGCGGCCTGCTGGTCACGCCCGACCAGCGCGCCGCGCTCGTCATGCTGGACTTCTACGACGGCACCTCCGGCCAGGACGTGTTCGCCCGCACGACGGGCCTGGCCGAGCCGTACCGCGACCGCCCGCTCGACTTCTACTTCGCGGGCGAGCCCATGTTCGTCCTCACCGACCTGGAGCAGTCGCGCGAGGTCGCCTGGCGCATCCCGTTCACCTTCCTCGTGATCGCGGGCATGCTGCTCGTCTCGTTCCGCAGCGTGCAGGGCATGCTCGTCCCCATGCTGACCGCGACCCTCAGCACGCTCTGGGGTCTCGGGCTCATGGGCTGGACGGGCATCGTCATCGACGGCTGGAACGTCGCCGTGCCGATCCTGCTGATCGCGGTCGCGGCCGCGCACTCGGCGCAGATGCTGAAGCGCTACGGCGAAGAGGTCGAGCGGAGGCGCGACAACCGCGCCGCGGTGATCGCCTCGACCGTGTCGATGGGCCCCGTGATGGTGGCCGCCGGCGCGACCGCCGCGCTCGGCTTCGCCTCGCTCGCGCTCTTCGGCGTACGCTCGATCGGGAACTTCGGCCTCTCGTGCGCGTACGGCATCGCGAGCGCCGTGCTCCTCGAGATGACGTTCATCCCGGCGCTGCGCGCGCTGCTCCCCGCGCCGCGGCGGGTCCCGGGCGAGGGCGGCCCCACCCACCGGGTGCTCTCCACGCTGCACGCGGCGATCTTCCATGCCGGCGGCCGGCGCATCCTGGTCGCCACCGTGCTGGCGCTCGCGAGCGCCGCCCTGGGCGCCCTCTTCATCCGCACCTACGGCTCGACGCGCGAGTACATGCCGCCCGACAGCATGGCGCGCGTGCACCTGGCCGAGATCGAGAAGCACTTCCCCGGCACCGTCACCATGACGATCCTCTACCAGGGGCCGCCGGGGAGCGCGCGCACGCTCGGGCTCGTGCGGCACCTGGCCGCGCTGCAGGACGAGATCGCGCGCGACCCGCTGGTGCTGCGCACGGCGTCGCTCGCCGACCTGGTGAAGGCGCTGCACAAGACCTTCAACGCCGACGACCCGCACCCCTACCGCCTGCCCGACAGCCAGGAGCTGCTGGCGCAGCTCATGTTCCTCGGCGAGTCGCCCGCCTTCGAGCGCTTCACCGACCGTGCGCTCGCGAAGGCGCTGCTGGTCGCCTACCTCCGCACCGACGACTCCGCGCGCGTCGGCCCGCTCGTCCGCCGTGCGCAGGCCTGGGTCGCCGCGCACCCGGCGCCAGAGGGTGTCCGCGTGCTGATCGCGGGCGGGGTGGGGCCCACCATCCTGGCCGTCAACGAACACACCACGCACGGGAAGCTCTTGAACACGCTGGTCGTGCTGTGCGTGATCTATCTGGTCTCGTCGCTCATGCTGCGCTCGGCTCTGGGCGGGCTCTACGTGGTCTCTCCGATCGTCGCCACGATCGCGATCCTCTTCGGCGTGCTCGGCTGGACCGGTATCCGCCTCGACATGGGCTCGGCGTCGGTGATCGCCATGGCCGCCGGCATCGGCGCCGACTACGCCATCTACTTCCTCTACCGCCTGCGCGAGGAGCACGCGCGCGCACCGACCGACGAGGCTGCGTTCGACGCGGCGCTACACACCTCGGGGCGCGCCGTCCTCTTCGTGGCGGCGAGCATCGGGGCCGGCTTCTCGGTGATGGGGTTCTCGAAGTTCCTCGGCATGCGGCTGTTCGGCACGCTCATGCCGATCGCCATGGCGGTGTCGTGCCTCGCCGCACTCTCGCTCATGCCGGTGCTCGTGCTGCGCACGCGGCCGGCGTTCGTCTTCGGGCGCGCGGCGAAGGCGTCCGCCGGGCGCGCGCCGGCGTCGCGCGCCGCGGCAGGCCGCCAGGCCTAAGAGCCCTCGGCGAGCAGGGCAGCGAGGTCCTTCGCGTTCTGCACGGCGTAGTGGCGGTAGCAGTTGTTCATCAGCACGTGGACCTGGCGGGTCCTGGCGGCGAGGTGCCGGAGCCTCGGCGCCCACTCGCGCAGCTCGTCCTCGCGATACGCGTATCCGAAGCGCTCGGCCGTGCCGGCGCCGGGCTTGTCCCATGCCGTCGCGTTGCGGCCGTGGAAGCGGACCACGGCGAGCGCGTCGGAAGTCGCCGCGGCGACCGGCGGCACGCTCGCGCGCGTACCCTGAGGCTCGTCGACCGACACGTACACGAAGCCGCCGCGGCGGAGGAAGTCGAGCGTGCGCTCGCGCCGCGCCTCCGCCAGCCAGCGCGCCTCGCGGAACTCGACCGCGATCGGCGCGCCGGGGAGCCTCGCCGGCACCTGCTCCAGGTAGGCCTCGCTCGCGCGCGAGGGCGTGAACCACTTCGGCATCTGGAAGAGGAGGTAGGCGAGCTTTCCCGCGGCGCGGAGCGGCTCCAGGGCGGCGTGAAAGCGCCGCCAGAGCTCGGCGAGCACCGCCTCCGGCAGCTCGTTGGCATAGACGCTCCGCTTGCGGCGCAGCTCGCGCGGGAGCTCGTCCAGCAGGTCCCGGTCGAGGCGCGCCGGCTCGAGCGGATGCCGAGTCAGCGCGGCGTGGGCCTTCACGCCGAACGCGAAGTCGGGGGGCGTGCGTGCGGCCCAGGCGCGCGCGTGGGCCGCGGACGGCAGCGCGTAGTACGTCGCGTCCACCTCGACCACCGGGAAGTGGCGCGCGTAGTAGCGCAGCCGGCGCTCGGGCGTGCCCGCCGCGGGCGGATAGAAGGCGCGGCTCGCGAGCAGCGTCCGGTCGGTCCACGAAGCGGTGCCGAAGGCGACGTTGCCGACGCGCGCGGGCATGGGCCCATGGTCGAGCGCGGCGAGCGGCGGCACGGCCGCGAGCCAGTCGCCGCCGGGCGCGGTCAGACGAAAGCTCACCGCCCGTCCAGCGTTGCGGCCAGGGTGCGGAGCGCCGGGGCGACGGTGACCGGGTAGGCGGCGCCGGGCTCGAGGCGGCGGAGCGGCTCGGGAAGCCGCCCGAGCTCGCCGGCGGCGTGCGCGCGGGACGCGACGAGCGACGCGGAGAGCCCGAGGCGCCGCCCGGCGCGCATGACCGGCACGAGGAGCGGCGTGCCCGCCTGCGGGTCGTCCTCGAGCGCGAGGACGTCCCCGCACATGCGGCCGTCGTCACCGTGGCGGCGCCAGACCTGCTTCCGGCCCGGCCAGCTCGCCTTGCCTTCGGAGCGCTTGCGCCGCGGCCGCCCTGCGTACTCGACCAGCTTGTAGGCGCAGTCGAGATAGGGCGCGTCGGCGGAGGTGACGAGGCGCGTGCCGAGGCCGAAGCCGTCGATCGGCGCGCCGCTGGCGATCAGATCGCGCAGCCCGTCCTCGTCGAGGTTGCCGCTCGCGAAGATGGTGACCTCGCCGAGCCCGCCCGCGTCGAGGATGCGCCGGACCCGGCGCGCGTGCTCGGCCAGGTCGCCGCTGTCGAGCCGGACGCCTCGCACCGCGACGCCCTCGCGCGCGAGCGTGACCACCTTCGCCGCCGCCGCCTCCGTGTCGTAGGTGTCGAGCAGGTGCACCGCGTGCTCGGGGTCGTCGGCGGCGAAGTGCGCGAACGCCTCCGCCTCGTCGTCGTGCGCCTGCACGAAGGAGTGTGCCATGGTGCCGTAGAGCGGGATGCCGAAGCGCGGGTTCGCGAGCACGGTCGCGCTCCCGGCGAGCCCGGCGAGGTAGCTCGCGCGCGCCGCGAGCAACGCTGCCTCCGCGCCGTGCGCGCGCCGCAGGCCGAAGTCGACGAGCACCTTCCCGGGCGCTGCCAGCACCGCGCGCGCCGCCTTGGAGGCGACGAGCGTCTGGAAGTGGAGCAGGTTGAGCAGCCGGCTCTCCACGAGCTGCGCCTCGGGTAGCGGCGCCGTGACGCGCAGGATCGGCTCGTCCGGGAAGAAGACGGTGCCCTCGGGCAGCGCGTGCACGTCGCCGGTGAAGCGCAGGCGCGCCAGGTAGTCGACGAAGGCGCGGTCGAAGCGCCCCTCGCGCGCCACCCACGCCAGCTCCTCGCCGGTGAAGCGCAGCGTCGCCAGGTACTCGAGCGCCTGCTCGAGCCCCGCGGCGAGGAGGAAGCCGCGCGCGGGCGGCAGGCTGCGCACGAAGAGCTCGAACACGGCCGGCTCGCCCATGCCGCGGCGGACGTACGCGTGCAGCATGGTGAGCTGGTAGAGGTCGGTGAGCAGGGCGCCGGACTCGGCGCTCATGCAGCGAGCAGGTCGCGGCGGATCGGGACGGCGCCCAGGCGGATCATCTCCGCCTCCGCCCGGCGCCCGTCGTCCGGCCGGACGTCGACGGCGCGGACCGCGTCGCCGAGCAGCACCGCGGTGTAGCCGCGCGCGAGCGCGTCCTTGACGGTGTGGAAGACGCAGTAGTCGGTCGCGAGGCCGCCCACGAACACGCGCCGCACGCCGGCCTCGCGCAGGCGCGCGTCGAGGTCGCCTCCCTGGAACCCGGAGTAGGTGTCCTGCTCGGACAGCGTGTCCTTCGACACCACCACGGTCGAGGGCGGGAGCGCGAGGCCGGGCGCGAAGCGCGCGCCCTCGCTGCCGGCCACGCAGTGAGGGGGCCACGGCCCGCCGCGCGTGCGGAACGAGCAGTGGTTCGGCGGATGCCAGTCGCGCGTCGCGAAGATCGGCAGGCCGGCGCGGACGAAGGCCGCGACGTAGGCGTTCAGCGGCGGCACGACCTCGTCGCCCCCGGCGACGGCAAGGCTGCCGCCGGGGAGGAAGTCGTTCTGCACGTCCACCACGATGAGGCCGTCACCCGGGCGGAGAGTCACGGGCCTAGAATGGCGCGGATCCCGGCCGCGCGCTACCGGGTCGTCCCGCCCGCGGACTCGAGCAAGCGCGGGTTCGCGACCCGGAGCTTGTCCTCCACCGTCGCCCGCACGTGGGCGCGGAGCGCGTGCCGGAACGGGCCGGCGTCGGCGTCGCCGCGGCGGATGCGCTCGGCGAGGGCCGCCGTCCCGTCGCGCACCGCGGCGCGAAGCGCCTCGAGCCGCGGGAGCGGCTCGCTCGCGCGGCCGAGGAGACCTGCCAGCCGCCGCCACTCGGCGAGCAGGCTCGCCTCCTCGCCCGCCAGCTCGCGCCCCACGATGGCGAGCACGTTGGCCGCGACGCGGGCGTGGAACTGCCGCGGACCGTCGAGGGCGGGCACCACCTCCTCCTCGAGGAAGGCACGCACGGCTTCGAGCAGCTCGGTCGCGCCGGGTCGGTCCTGCATGCTCACGCCTCCGTCAGCTCGAGGAGCTCGAGCTCCATCTCGGCGACGCGGCGCCCGAGGCTCGCGAGCTCGACGCTCCGCGCGCCGTCGATGAAGCTCCGCGCCTGCATCACGCAGATGATCGCCCACTTCAAGTTGCCGAACACCTCCCACCAGCGCACCGCGGCCGAGTCGACGGGCGCGCCGGCGGCGCGGGCGTAGGCGGCGAAGAACTCCTCGCGCCGGCAGAGGCCGCCGACCGGCTGCGCGTCCGCGCCGAAGCGCCAGGAGCGCACGCAGAGCCAGCCCAGGTCCTCCATCGGATCGCCCGCGTGGGCGAGCTCCCAGTCGAGCACGGCGCGCAGGCCCTCGGGCCCGAAGATGACGTTGCCGATGCGGAAGTCGCCGTGCACCAGGGTCTCGGCGCGCGGCGCGGGCGGCGCCGCGGCGAGCCAGCGGAGCGCGAGCTCGAGCGCCGGATGCGGGTCGAGCGTGACGGCGCGGTAGAGCTGCTCGTGGCGCGCGAGCTCCGCCGCCGCGGGCGTCGCGTCCGCCGGCGGCCGCGGCAGGAAGGCGAGCGCCGGCGCGCGCGGGTCGAGGGCATGGATGGCGGCCAGCGCCGCGGCGAGCTGGCCGGGGAGCGCGGCGCGCGCGGGCGCGTACTCGGCGTCGCGCAGGAGGCGGCGCGCGAGCGTCTCGCCCGCGACGAAGTCCATCACGAAGAAGGGCGCGCCCAGGACGGCCGGGTCCTCCTCGCACCAGCGCACGCGCGGCACCGGGAGCCCGGCGGCGTGCGCCGCGGCGAGGACGGCGAACTCGTCGCGCCGGCTCGAGTGCACGGGGTGTCCCGGCGGGTCGCCGCGCAGCACGAGGCGCTCGACGCCGCCGCCGGGCAGTGCCGCGTCGAAGGCCCAGAGCTCGCGCGAGGCGCCGCCGGCCAGGCGGCGCAGGCGCTCGACCGCGACCCTCTCGGCGCCGAGCCGGCGCGCGACGTCGCGGGCGAGCCGCTCGGCGAGCTCGTCGGGCGTGATTCGCGTGCCCCCTTTCAGGCGGGCAGCCCGAGGCGCTCGGCCACGCCGCGCTGGACATCGTGGAACGTGGCGAACTCCTCGCAGGCGATGGCGCGCGCCCGGCACCAGTCGGCCAGGCTCCCTCCGCGCCGGGCGAAGACGACGTCGGCGACGGCCGCGGACTCGCGGTCCGAGAAGCCGTCGCCGACGAGGATCGTGCGGCGGCCTGCGGCGCGCGCGCTCCGCAGCGCGGCCGCCTTGTCGTGTCCGTGCGGCGAGTCGTCCCGGAAGCGGCACTCCCAGCTGCCGGGACGCAGACGATTGGCCCGCACGTCGTGCACGGGCGCGCCCGTGGGCCCGAGGAGCAGCTCGATGATCTCCTCGAAGCCCGCGCTGAGCACGGTGAGCGGGACGTGGTTTGCCGCGCACCAGCGCGCGAAGGGCGCGAAGCTCGCGTCGACGGTGACGTGGGCGCGCAGGCACGCAGCCGCCTCGGCGAACGGCACGCGGATGGTGCCGAGGTCGCGCGCGACCGCCTCGCGCAGGCTGAGCGCGCCATCGCGCAGGAGCCTGCCCGTCTCGCGGTAGTACTCGGGGCCAGCCCCGAGGCGCTCGGTCAGGAACCTGAGCGTGTCGGGCTCCGTGATGGTGCCGTCGAAGTCGCAGAAGACGTGCAGCATCAGCGGGGAAATGCGTCCGGCACGCCCCCGTCGACGGGCAGCGTCGCACCGGTGGTCGGGGTCAGGTTGGAGGCGAAGAACACGACCGCGTTGCCGACGTGCTCGGGGGTGACCGCCGCCTTGAGCAGGTTGCGCTCCCGGTAGTAGTCCCGCAGCTGGGCGGGATCGAGGCCGCGCGAGCGGGCGCGCGCCGGGCCGACCGCCTGCCACAGGCCCGAGGGCCGCTTCGCGTCGCCGAAGACGGCGTCGGCGTTCACCATGTTGACGCGCACGCCGGCCGCCGCCAGCTCGAGCGCGGCCACCTTGCCGAGCTGGTGCGCGCCCGCCTTGGAGGCGCTGTAGGCCCCGAAGTCGGCGCCCGGCGCGAAGACGTTCTTCGAGGAGTTGACGATCACGTTGCCGCCCGTGCCCTGGCGGCGGAAGAGCGCCGCGACCTCGCGCAGGACGAGGAAGTAGCCGACGAGGTTCACGTCCACCACCCGGCGGAAGGCGGCCGGGTCGGTCGCCTCGATCGGGCTCACGTGCGCGATCCCGGCGTTGAGCACGAGGATGTCGACGCCGCCGTAGAGCCGGCACGTCTCGGCGAAGCCGGCCGCGACCGAGCGCTCGTCGGTCACGTCCATCACCACGCCCGCGGCGAGGCCGCGCCGCCCGGGATCGAGTTCCCCGGCCGCGGCCTCCAGGCGCTCGCCGGCCAGGTCGGCCGCCACCACGTGCGCGCCCGCCTCGATCAGCTTCTGGCAGACCGTGAAGCCGATCGCGCCGGCGGCGCCGGTGACGAGCGCCACCTGCCCGGCGAGCGCCGCCTCCTTCGCCTTCCCGAGCTTCGCCTGCTCGAGGCTCCAGTACTCCATGTCGAAGAGGTCCGCGTCGCCGAGCGCCGTGTAGCGGCCGATCGCGTTGGCGAGCGCCTTGGCGCGGAGCGTGTGCTCGGCGATGTCGGCCGCGATGCGCGCGTCCTGCTTGGTGCGCCCGGCGGTGAACAGGCCGACGCCGGGCACGAGGATGACGCACGGCGAGGAGTCGAGCTTGGTGACCAGGGTGCGCGCACGCGCACGGTTGGTCTCGAAGTACGCGTCGTAGGCCTCGCGGTAGCGGGCGACGGCGGCGGCGAGCCGCTCGCGGAGCGCGCCCGGATCGTCGAGCGGGAGGTCGCCGGGGAGGAGCAGCGCGGGCCCCTTGGTGCGGATCACGTGGTCGGGGGTGAGCGGGTTCGCGGCCGCGATGCGCGCCGCGTCGGACCCGGCCAGGATGTCGAGCGTCGCCTCGCTCGCGCGATGCTCGAGGATCATGCGGCGCCAGGGCCGGTCCGCATCGCCCGTCGCCTCGGCGAGCGCGCCGCGCAGCACCGGGGCGAGCCGGGCCGCGGCCCCGGCCGGCGGGACCTCGAGGCGAGCGCCGCGGCCGGTCGGGCGGCGCGCGCGCGCCCGGGCGCGCACGAAGCGCTCGGCGCGGTCGGCGCCGGCGATCATCCGCTCGTAGGCGGTGCGCGCATCGTCGGCGAAGGTGAAGAGGCCGTGGTTCATGAGCACCAGCCCCTCTACCGACGGGTCGCGCTCGTAGACCTCCGCCGCCAGCTTGGCGAGCGCGAAGCCGGGCATGACGTAGGGCACGATCGCCCAGCGCGGGCCGAAGGCCTCGCGCACCATCGCCTCCGCCTCGTCGCGCGGCTGGTTGGTCAGCACCAGCGCGATGTCGGCGTGGGTGTGGTCGACGAAGCGATGGGGCAAGAAGGCGTGGAGCAGCGTCTCGACCGACGGGTTCGGCGCGCTCGCGTCGAAGAGGTGGGTGCGGAGCTGGTTCACCATCTCCTCGTCGGACAGCTCGCCGAGCGCGCGCAGCTTGCGGAGATGCGCCAGGTCCACCGCCGGGAGCCCGGGCGGCTCGATCGCATCCAGGTCCCAGCCGCTCCCCTTGACGAAGAGCGCCTCCACCCGCTCGCCGACGAGGGTCGTCACCGTCCCCTTGAGCGACGTGTTGCCGCCGCCGTGCATCACGAGGTCGGGGTCACGGCCGACGAGCCGCGAGCCGTAGACGCACAGCGCCAGGTCCTCGCCCCAGCGCGGTGCGAGGCGCTCGACGAACTCGGCGGCCTCGCGCTCCGACCAGCGGCTCTCCATCGGGCGCCCACAGTAGGCGGGCGGCCTGAACCTTTTCAAGCTGCTCGCGCCGCTACCTCTTGGAGCGGCACCCGACTCTGGAGTATCTCACCTACGACCGGGCGATGAACGGGCAGCCGAACCAGCGTCCCAGGTCAGGAGGGATACCGTGAGCCAGCTCTCGGCCGACGACCGCCTCGCCATCCGCGAGATCATCGCCACCTACTGCCACGCGCTCGACCTCGGCCGTTGGGAGGAGTTCGTGGACCTCTTCTCCGACGACTGCCGCCTCGACTTCGGGAGCCTGATGGGCGTCTACGAGGGCCGGGAAGGCGTGCGCCGCTTCGGCGAGCGCATCCAGGGCCTCGGCCTCTTCATGCGCCACTACACGACCAACGTCGTCGTCCGCGGCGACGGCGAGCGCGCCCGCGCCGAGTGCTACGTGCTCGCCGTCACCGGGCCGCCCGGCGCGAGCATGCAGACCACGGGGCGCTACGAGGACGAGTTCGTCAAGGTGAACGGCCGCTGGCGCCTGCGCGTGCGGCGCGCCCTCCTCGACCAGCCCGCGTAGCCCAGGAGCCTTACTCGGACAGGCTCCTAGCTAGGCCGTCACGGGCGGGCGGCCCCGGCGGCGCCTGGTCTTGGAGCCTGGCGGCCGCCCGGGACCGCGGCGCCCACGCCGCCGGCGGCGGCGCGTCGTCCCGGCCCCGCCGATGGTGCCCAGGAGATTCGAAATCTGCTGACCGAGTTCCTTGCGCACGAGTTCCCGGATCGCGGTGACGAGGCTCTTCTGTCGTGGCATGCGCTGTCCTCCCGCTTACGGATGGTTGCTCCTACTCCAATGGTTCGAGCAGGGCAAGATGCGCAGGCACGCTACGTGACCAGGAATTTCCCTTCGAGATGGAGTGGACCGGTTTCCACGAAATCCAGCGTCCGCGCGCGCTGCCAGACCTCCAGAACTCCTTCGAACGAACCGACGATGTCGCCGGATACGCGGTAAACGTACTCGTGGAGCGGCGCGAATGGCTCGGGACCGTGCGCCTCGGGATGCTTTTCTTCCTCTTCCGAGCGCCGTTCCACCCGTACACCGACGGGTAACGCGGTGAGCAACGCGCCGCGAATCTGCGCCGCCACGTCACGCGAAAATGCCTCGGCTCGGAACGAGAATTTCGCCGATTCGAGCAGCCGGCGGCGTTCCAACGCGAGCCCCACCTCCCTGCCGCGCTCGCCGAGCGCCTGCGCCAGCGGCACGGCGAGCGGCTCCGGCGCCAGGAAAATCTGGTGGGAGCCGGCCGCGAAGAGCGCCCGCAGGCGCTCGCCGGGCGATCCCAGCTCCAGCGCGACGTCGCTGCCGAAGACGCCCCCCGCGCGCTCACCGCTGCCGGCCAGGAAGCCGGCTACGAAGGCGCGCAGTGTCCGCTCCGCACCCTCGACCACGAGCTCGTGCCAGTCGGTCATGATCGACCTCTCACTCGAAGAATACCAGAGTCGCCAGCGCAAACACGGGAATCAAGACGGGCAACGAGTAGCGCAGAATGTACCCGAAGAACGACGGCATCGGCACTCCCGCCTCCTCGGCGATCGACTTGACCATGAAGTTGGGCGCGTTTCCGATGTACGTGTTCGCCCCCATGAACACCGAACCGGTCGCGATGGCCTGCAGGAAGGCGTGATTCTCGGCGATGAGACGATGGATCGCCTCGCGCTCCGCCACGCCCGGATACAGTCGGCCGAGCGCCGTCGACAGGAAGGTCAGGTAGGTGGGCGCGTTGTCGAGAAATGACGACAGGATTCCGCTCGCCCAGAAGAAATGCGCCGGCTCGCGCACGGCGCGGATGACGAATGCGAGCGCGCCCTGCTCGCCCACGCGCAGCATGGCGAGCGCGGGAATGATGGTCGCGAAGATGCCCGCGAACAGGATCGCCACCTCCTTGATCGGCTCCCAGGTGAACTCGTTGTCGTCGCGAATGCGCTGCGGCGTCGTCCGCCAGGACGCCGCCAGCATGAGGAGGAGGATCGCGTCGCGCACGAGGTTCTGCCCCCGCTGGGCGACGCCGAGGATCGTCACCTCGCCGAGCTGCACGGTCCCGGAGAGGATGACGGCGGCCAGCACGCCGCCCAGGAAGAAGACGTTGTGCCAGCCCTCCACCCGGATCGGCTCGCCGGGCCCGGCCGGCCGCGCGCGCACGAGCGCGTCCTCGCGCCGCCACCAGTAGAGATCGAAGCACAGGTAGGCGCCGAGGACCGCGCCCGCGGTGAACAGAATCTCCTTCCAGAGCGCGAAGGTCCAGAAGAACGGCACGCCGTGGAGGAAGCCCAGGAAGAGCGGCGGATCGCCGAGGGGGGTGAGCGCGCCGCCGATGTTGGCGACGAGAAAGATGAAGAACACCAGCGTGTGAGCCCGGTGCCGGCGCGCGCGGTTGGCGCGCAGGAGCGGGCGGACGAGGAGCATGGCGGCGCCGGTCGTTCCCACCCACGAGGCGAGCAGCGTCCCGCTCAGCATGAGCGTCCCGTTCACCCAGGGTGTCCCGCGCAGCCCGCCGCGCACGTAGATGCCGCCGCCGATCGTGAAGAGCGCGCCGAGCAGGATGATGAAGGGCACGTAGTCGACCACCGTCACGTGCGCCAGCTCGTGGCGCGCGGGCGCGCCGTAGGCGAGAACGAAGGGCACGATCACCACCGCCGACCACGCGGCGGACACCTTCGGATAGTGGTGGTGCCAGAACGCCGGGGCGAGGAGTGGGAAGAGCGCGATCGAGAGCAGCATGCCCGCGAACGGGATGGCGCTCCAGGAGGGCAGGAGCGTGCCGAGATCCTCAGCGTGCACGGCCCTGCACGACCACCCGGTCGAGGATGCGGTCGAGCTCGCGCTCGGTCAGGATGCCGCGCGCGACGAGATCGTGGGGCTCCGCGTAGGGCCGCCCCTCGACGATCCGCCTCGCCATGCTGGGCGTGATCCCGGGCAGCTTCTCGAGCTTGCGCAGCGGAGCGCGGTTCAGGTCGATCGGCGCGGGCTTGTCGGTGTCGGGCGCGTGGCTCCGGTGGAGCAGACTGCACGCCGGGGCGATCAGCGCGGTCGCGAGTACCAGGGTGGCGAGCCGTGCGAGCGCGCGGGGCATGGGGCCGCGGAGCCTACCCTGCTCGTCGCCCTCAACGAAAGAGGCGGCGGAACCATTCACCCAGGCGCCGGCCCGTCGACCCGACGGCGCGGCCGCCGCCGCGCATGGCGCCGCCGACCTCCTTGCCGAAGGCCGTCCACACCGCCCGGTGGAGCGGGCACGCCTCGCGCGGCTCCGTCCCGACGAGGAACGGCTCGCGGCGGGTCGTCGGGCAGTCGGCGGTGGCGAGCCCGCCGGAGTCGGGATCGACGTCGAGCCAGACGATGTCGTCGGGCACCGGGAAGTCGCGCTCGCTCGCGTCGCCGCCGATCGCGCGCACGAAGTCGGTCCAGATGGGCAGCGCCCCCTGCGCCCCCGTGAGGCCGGTCGGCCCGCCCCGGTCGAGCCCCACCCAGACGCCGGCCACCACCTCGGGCGTGAAACCGATGAACCACGCGTCGCGGGTGTCGTCCGTCGTGCCGGTCTTGCCCGCGGCCGCGCCGCTGAGACCCGCCGCGCGCGCGGAACGACCGGTGCCGCGGTCGATCACGCCTTCGAGGAGATGGGTGACGAGATAGGCGACGCCCGGGTCGAGGACGCGCTCCTCCTCGGGCGGGGCGGCGTAGAGGGTCTCGCCGTCGGCGGAGGTGACGGCCACGACGAGCCTCGGGGGCCGGCGCACGCCGCCGCTCGCGAACACGCCGTAGGCCGCGGTCAGCTCGAGGAGCGAGGTCTCCGCCACGCCGAGCGCGAGGGCCGGCACGCGCGGCAGCGGCTCGGCGATGCCGAGGTCCGCGGCCGCGCGCGCCACCGCGTCGACGCCGACGTCGAGCGCCACGCGCACCGTGGCCGCGTTGCGCGACTCGGCGAGCGCGTCCTCGAGCGGGAGCGTGCCCGCGAAGGTGCCGTCGTAGTTGGCGGGCTGCCACTCCCTCGCGCCGACGCGCACGGAGAGCGGCGTGTCCTCGACCGGCGACACGACGGTGCGCGGCTCGGCCGCACCCCGGCGTGCGGGGTCGAGCGCGGCCACGTACACGAACGGCTTGAAGGCCGAGCCCGGCTGGCGGTGGGAGCGCACCGCCCGATCGAGCGGGCTCGAGCCGTAGTCGCGGCCGCCCACCAGCGCGCGCACGCGGCCGGTGGGCGGGTCGAGCGCCACCAGCGCCGCCTCGAGCGGCGCGCGCCGGCGCCGCCCGCGCTCGAGCGCGGCGAGCCCGTGCCGCGTCGCGCGCTCCGCCTCGCGCTGCGCGTCCGCGTCGATCGAGGTGAAGACGTCGAGGCCGGGCGCCTCGGCGACATCGCGCGGCAGGAGCCGCGGCAGCTCGCGCGCGACCTCCGCCGCCACGTAGAGCGCGGCCACCGGCCGCGCCAGCGGCGGGGCGAGCTTGACCGGCTCGGCCATCGCCTCGGCGCCGGCCGACCGCTCGAGCAGCGCGCCCCGCACCATGAGCTCGAGCACGCGGTTGCGGCGCGCGAGCGCGGCGCGCGGGTGGCGGCGCGGCGAGAGGCCGTTCGGCGAGCGGATGATGCCGGCCAGGAGCGCGCACTCGGCCGGGTCGAGGTCGCCGAGCGGCTTCCCGAAGTAGACCTGGGCCGCCTGGCTGAAGCCGTGGACGGGGAGGCCGCCGTCGACCCCCAGGTAGACCGAGGCGACGTAGCGGGCGAGGATCTCCTCCTTGCTCGCGTGCGCCTCGAGGAGCAGGGCGAGCACCGCCTCCCGGAGCTTGCGGGAGAGCGTGCGCCGCGGCGAGAGGAAGGCGTTCTTCGCGAGCTGCTGCGTCAGCGTGCTGGCGCCCTGCGCCGCCGCGTGGGCGCGCAGATCGGCGGCCAGCGCGCGCGCGATGGCGATCGGGTCCACGCCCGGATGGAGGTAGAAGTTCCGATCCTCGGCGGCGAGCACCGCCGAGCGGCAGGCGGGCGGCGGCTCCTCGGGGCTCGTGCCGAGCGTCGGGCCCGCGCCGCCGATCACGGCGAGCACCTCGGGCTCGAGCTCGAGGCGGTCGAGCGCGCCGGCGGCCAGGTCCTCGATCGCGGTGACCCGCTCGGCGTCGAGCCCCAGGCGTACGTGCCGCGCCGGCTCCGCCCAGGGCACGGGCGAGGGCCGCTCGGCGAGCTCCATCGTCGCACCCGCGGCGCGGTACTCGCCCGGCGCGAGCGCCCGCGTCGGGTCCGCGACCGGCCGGTAGCCGAGCCGCTCGAGCTTGCGGGTGAGCGAGCCGCCGGGCACCGCCTCGCCCAACGCGAGCCGTGTGGGCGCGGCGTACATGCGCGTGCCGCCGAGCGGCGGCCCGGCCAGGTAGGTGCGCACGCGCGCGTCGAGCCGCATGACGACGAGCGCCGCGCCGAGGCCGAGGACCAAGCAGCCGACGAGGAGAAAGCGCCGCAGCCGCACCACGCGTCTCTCCTACAGGCAGCGGAAGATTTTTTCACCTGCCCCTTGTCAAGCCGCGCCGCCCGGGGCTATGAGCCGAGCAGATGGACGTGGCCCCGCGCCAGGATCAGTTCGACGCGATGATCCAGGGGTTGCACGACAGCGCCGACCTGCTCGAGCGCCTCGGCCGCGACGTCGCCGTGCGGCGCATCCTGGTCGACGTGCTGGGCGATCTCCTGAACGCCTCGATGGCGACTGTCCGCTTCGTGGCGAGCGCGCTGCTCGACTGAGCGCCCCGGAAGCTGTAAGCAGTCGGCCGACCGCATCCGGGAGGACGCGCCCGTGAACCTCGAGTACAGCGCCGAGTACAAGGACTTCCGCGCCCAGGTGCGCCACTTTCTCGCCGAGCACTGGAGCCGCGAGGACGCCGCCCGCCAGCCCGACCCGGACGGCATGGCCGCCTTCGCGGGGGCGGTCCCCCTGGACGAGCGAGCGACCGCGTTCCGCCTGAAGGCGATCGAGCGCGGCTACCTCTACCGCCACGTCCCCCGGCGCTACGGCGGCGGCGAGCAACCGCCCGACCCCCTCAAGGCGACCATCATCGCCGAGGAGTTCCGCCGCGCCCGCGCTCCCCACGAGATGGTCGGCCAGGGGCCGAGCATGCTCGTGCCGACCCTCCTCGAGCACGGGACCGAGGCGCAGAAGCAGCGCTTCATCCCGGGCACCCTGCTCGGGAAGATCCGCTGGTGCCAGGGCTACAGCGAGCCGGGGGCGGGGAGCGACCTGGCCGCGCTCCGCACCCGCGCCGTGCTCGAGGGCGACTCGTGGGTCGTGAACGGCCAGAAGATCTGGACCTCGAGCGCGCGCGAGTCCGACTGGATGTTCGCCCTGGTCCGCAGCGAGCCGGACAAGCCGAAGCACGACGGCGTCAGCTACCTCCTGATCGACATGAAGACGTCCGGCATCGAGGTGCGGCCGCTCCGCCAGATGACCGGCGATGCCGACTTCAACGAGGTGTTCTTCGACAACGTGCGCGTGCCGGCGGAGAACCTGGTCGGGCAGCGGGGCCAGGGCTGGCTGGTGAGCCGCTCGACCCTCAAGCACGAGCGCGCGCTGATCGGCGGCTCGCAGCTCACGCGGCGGACGTTCGACGGCCTCGTCATGCTGGCCAGGGCGCTCGTGGTCCACGGCCGGCCCGCCATCCAGGACCCGGTGGTGCGGAGCCGGCTCGCGGAGCTCGAGGCGCGCCTGCTCGCGAACGAGTACCAGGGCTATCGGCTTCTCACCCTGAGCGCGCGCGGCGAGGAGCCCGGGCTCGCGGGCCTGGTGATGAAGCTCGCCTCGACGACCCTGGGCCACGACATCGCGAAGCTCGCCATGGACGTGATCGGCGACCGCGCGCTGCTCGCCCCGGGCGAGCCGAACGCGCCGGCGATGGGCATGTTCGGCACCGCCTACATGTGGTCGCTCGGGGTGCTGATCGCGGGCGGCACGGCCAACATCCAGCGCAACATCATCGCCGAGCGCGGCCTCGGGCTGCCGCGCGACACGCGCAAGTGACGGCGGCGCACGGAGCCTGAGATGGACTTCGGCCTCTCCCCGGACCAGGTCCTGCTCAAGCAGACGATCCGCCGCTGGCTCGAGACGGAGTGCCCGACCGCGCGCGTGCGCGCCATCATGGAGAGCGAGAGCGGGCACGACCCGCGCCTGTGGGAGGGGCTCGCCGAGCTCGGCGTGCCCGGGCTCCAGGTGCCGGCCGCGCACGGGGGGTCGGGACTCGAGCTCCTCGACCTGGCGCTCGCCGCCGAGGAGCTGGGCTGGTGCTGCACGCCGGGCCCCTTCCTCGCATGCGCGCTCGCGACTGCCGCGCTCCTGGCGAGCGGCGACGCGGAGGCCGCCGGGCGCTGGCTCCCGGCCATCGCGCGCGGCCGCGCGCTCGTCACCCTCGCGCTCGGCGAGGAGGGCGACGAGTGGGATGGCGCGCGGCTCACGACGCGGGCGCAAGGCGGGACGCTCAGCGGCCGCAAGCCCCTCGTCCCCTACGCCGCGCTCGCCGACGCGATCCTGGTCGCCGCCGAGGACGCCGACGGCCCGGGCCTCTGGCTCGTGGAGCGCGGCGCGCGCGGGCTCGGCGTGACGCCGCTCAGCGGCACCGACATGACCCGGCGCGTGGCGGCCGTCGAGCTCGAGGCGGTGCCGGCGACCAGGATCGCCGCGGGGCGCGCGGCGATCGATCGCGCGCGCGACGCGGGCCTCGTGCTCCTCGCCGCCGACGCCTGGGGCGGCGCGCGCCGCTGCCTCGACATGACGGTCAAGTACGCCTTGACGCGCGAGCAGTTCGGCCAGCCGATCGGCGCCTTCCAGGCCGTCAAGCACCAGCTCGCCGACCTCGCGGCCGACCTGGAGCCGGCGCTCTCGCTGTGGTGGCACGCCGCGCACGCCTACGACCACATCCCGGAGCGCGCCGCGCGACACGCCGCGCTCGCCAAAGCCCACCTGACCGACCTCTACGACCGCGCGACGCGCGTCGCGATCGAGCTGCACGGCGGCATCGGCTTCACCTGGGAGTACGACCTCCACCTGTGGTTCCGCCGCGCCGTCTTCGATCGCGCCTTCCTGGGCGAGGCGAGCTACCACCGCCTGCGCGCCGCGGACCTCGCGGGCTGGTAGCGGTCAGGCCGACGCCCCGTCGACCACCCTCCCGTCCTCGAGCGTGATCGTCCGTGCGGCGAAGCCCGCGGCGCGCGTGTCGTGCGTCACCAGCACCACGGTGCAGCCACGGGCGCGGTTCGCGTCGCCGATGAGGGCCAGGATATGCTCGCCGGTGCGTGTGTCGAGGTTGCCGGTCGGCTCGTCGGCGAGGATGAGCGCGGGATCGATCACCAGCGCGCGCGCGATCGCCACCCGTTGCATCTCGCCGCCCGAGAGCTCGTCGGGCCGATGCCGGCGGCGGTGCCCGAGCCCGACCAGGTCGAGCGCCGCCTGGACGCGGTCGCGCACGTCGCGCGGGCGGCGGCGGTCGAGGAGCAGCGGGAGCGCCACGTTCTCCTCGGCGGAATAGGTCGGCAGGAGGTTGAAGAACTGGAACACGAAGCCGATCTTCCGCCGCCGGAAGATGGTGATCTCGTCGTCGCTCATGCGCGAGATGGGCGTCCCCTCGATGACGATCTCGCCCGCCGTCGGCACGTCGAGGCCGCCCATCAGGTGGAGGAGGGTGCTCTTCCCCGAGCCGCTCGGCCCCATGATCGACACGAACTCGCCCGCCGCGATGTCGAGCGACACACCGGCCAGCGCGCGCACCTCGGTCTCGCCCTGGCGGAACACCTTGTGGAGGTCGCGGACGGAGATCATCGCTCCTACCGCCGCTCCACCTCGACGTCGTAGCGCGCGCGGAGGAGCCGCATGCGCTCCTCGGCGCGCTCCGCGCCGCGCTCGCGCAGCACGCGAAGGAGCACCTGGCGGTGAACCTCCGCGAGCGACGGCAGGCGTGCCGGCACGCGCTCGTCGATCCACACGAGGTGGAGACCGTAGCTCGAGCCGACCGGGCCGACCCACGCCCCGGCCGGCAGGTCCGCCAGGGCGCGTGAAAAGCCGTCGCCGAAGATGCGATCGAGGCCGCCGGCGGTCGTCGGGCCGACGTGCGTCCCGCGGATGAAGGGATCGGTGCGCGCCGCGGCCGCGTCGGGGCCCGCGCCCGTGCGGCGGAGCTCATCGAGGAGGCGCTGCGCATCCGCTGCCGCCGTCGCACCGCGCGTCTCCGCGCTCAGGTACACGTGCGTCAGGCGGAGCGTCGGCGGCTGCGTGAACTCCGAGGCGTGCGCGTCGAGCCACGCCTGGAGCTCGGCCTCGCTCGGGACGTCGGCCGGCGCCGGCTTCGCCGCGGCGAGCCGCATCATCTCCACGAGATGGCGGCGGATGACGACGTCGCTCCGCTCGAGGCCGAGGCCGCGCGCCTCGCGCTCGAGCGCCTCGCGGCCGCGCGCGCCGTCCTCGCCGAGGAAGTCGCCAAGGCGGACGAGGCGCTCGCGCGTGACCGGATCGCGCTCGCCAATGCGGGCGGCGAAGGCCTCGCTGTAGAGCACCTCCTCGTCGATCGCGTCCCGCACGAGTGACGCCTCGGCCGCGGGCCCCGGCGGCTCGCCGTGCTCCTCCGTCCACTCTGCGCGCAGCCGTTCGACGTCGGCCGCCGTGACGACAATGCGTGGCCGCGCGCCGTCGTCGCCACCTCCCCCCCACGAGCGCACCACGAGGATCACCGCACCGAGCAGCAGGAAGTGGACGAGCGGCGCGCGCAGGACGCGGTGCACGCTAGTGCGCTCCCGGGACGAGCCGGTCGCCGCGCGCGACCCACAGCCGGGTGTGCGACGCGCGGAAGGTCCCGCTCGCGAGCCCGACGGTCACCATGTGGTCGCTCCGGTCGGCGCCCGAGAGGTCGAGCGGCTCAGTGCGGAGGGTGAGCCTCGCTTCGCGCGTCCCCCGGAGCGCGAGCATCGCCGCCTCGAGGCCGCCGAACGGCCGCGGGAGGAGGAAGCGCGACCCGCGGCGCTCGAGCGTCCCAGGGGGGATGGTCACGGCGAAGATCTCGTCGTCGTCCGTCACGCGCAGCGTGAGCGGCGTCCGCGTGGGGTCGAGCTCGGCGGGGACGCCGCCCAGGACGAGACGCAGGACGAGGCGGTCGGTCGACGGGCGCCCGCCGTAGCGCACGGCGGCGCGCAGCCGGCCGATGGCCTCGGGCCGGTACCACACCGGCGACGTCCACGCGCGCTCCTGGATCACCGGGTCCATGAAGGCGTCGTTCGCCGGGCCGAGGCAGCAGTCGGCGAAGGCCGGGCCCGCCTGCGCCGCCTGCGCGGCGCAGGCGTTCGCGAACGGGTCGACCCCCGCCGCCCTGCACACCCGCGTGCTCCAGCGGCAGGTCGGGTTCTCGAGCACGCGGACATAGTAGAGAGCCCGCTGGCCGCGCTTGAAGTGCGGGTCGCGCCACTCGGCGCACAGCTCCCGGAAGCCCTTCCCGCGCGGCGCGCAGGTCGCCGGATCGACGTCCGCCCCCGTGTTCGCCTTCCCGGCGACGTCGTAGACGCGCTCGTGCGTCCGGCCCCTCGCGTCCGTCCAGCCCTTCACGATCTGGATGCGCTGGAGGTCGGTGCCGGGCTGCGACGCCGTGCCGGGGTCCTTCATCGCCCACGCCACGAAGCGCGGGCTCCGCGCGCCGCGCACGGCACCCAGCTCGCCGCCCATCGGCGTCCCGCTCGCATACGCGTCGCGGACCAACGTGCGCGAGCCGCAACGCACGCCGGCCAGGTCGCCCGCGAAGAAGCGGACGACGGGGCGGGTGCCGCTCGTTGCGTACGTCTCGCGCCGGGCGAGCGCGGAGAAGATCGCGTCGCGCGAGTTCTCCTCGGCCCACGCGACCGTGAGTCCGCCCGGGTTCGTCCGCATCTCGTCGCCGATCTGGCGTGCGGGCGACGAGTCGTTGTTGCCCTGCCCGCCCGCCCAGCCGATCTCGTCGACGCTCCCCGCCGCGCCGTCGTGGTTGTCGGTGCCGCCGACGAAGCCGAAGCGGAAGGGATTCACACCGAGCTTCTGCTCGAACGCGAGCCCGTCCTTGAGCGCGTTCCGCACCATGTTGCGCTGCGGGTAGGCGTCGATGGACGGCACGGCTTCGCCCGGGGTCTGGTCCGGGTGCGGGTCCTGCTCGAAGGTGCAGAGCTCGTCGGCCGTGCCGGCGCCCGCGCGCGCGAGGCGGTCGAAGCGGCACTCGGAGTTGCCCTTGATCTGGTGCACCTCGACGAGCGGCTCGAGCGTCTGCCGGCGGAGCGCCTCGTTCGCGTCGGCCGGGTCGAAGAACTGCAAGCCGCCGCTCAGGTTCGAGTTGTGGGGGATGATGACGGCCTCGCAGCCCGTGCCCGCGTTCAGGCACTCGGTCTCGATCGCCGACCACACGCCCTGCGGGATCCCGCCCCCCGCGGTCTCGATGTAGCTGGCCGCCGCCGCCGGCACGTGCTCGTTGCGGAAGATGATGTTGCGGTGGAGATGCCGGCCGATGGGGCTCGCGGTGTACTCGTAGCCGATGAAGGTCGTGAACGCGCAGGCGGAGGTCCGGTCGTAGGCCGCCGCCGCCGCCGCCTGCTCGTCCTGCCAGGCCGACACCGCCGCCGCGGAGCAGTCGACGCCCGGCGTCTGGCAGAGCGAGAGGTGTGGGGGGTCGGGGATGCCGGCGGGGAAGAGCCAATTGACGATCGTCGGGAACTGTCGGCTGGGCGGCTCCGCCTGCTTGAGGATCTGGCAGAGATGGCTGTCGAAGGCGGGAGAGCTCGGCGTGTCGCAGACGCGCACCTCGCCGAAGAACTCGGCGTGGTCGGTGACCGCGGCGAAGTCGAGCGGGCGGTCGATGGTCGCGCTGCGCGTCTGCTGCTCGTCGTCGTCGGCGAGCGGAATCGTCCCGCCGCGGGCGAACGCGTAGACGTCCGGCGGCGTGATCCGCGTGCCGAAGATGTACGCGTCGGCGGAGAATCGCGTGTGCACGTGGAGCTCCCCGAAGTACGGGCTGCGGAAGAGCTCGAAGGTCCGGCACGGCGCGCGCGTCTCGGTGCGCGCCCACGGGGGCGGCCCGGCGCCCCTCGCCGTGCCGAGCAGCGCGACGAGCACCAGGACCGACGTCCAGCGCATGAGCGCGGCCTCTAGCGTGCGACGCCCCCCTTGTCGAGCGACGGGGGCGATGCGCTAGGATCGCCCGTGGCCCGCCGCCTCGCGTCCGCCCTCGTCGTGCTCGCGCTCGTCCCCGCGACGCTGCGCGCGCACCCCCTCGCGCCGTCGCTGCTCGAGGTCCACGAGCGCGACGGCGGCCAGCTCGACGTCGGTTGGAAGACGCCGCTGCTCCGTGCGCGCGGGGCGGAGGTCGCACCCGTGCTGCCGTCGCGCTGCCGCGACGTCCGGGCGCGCACGGTCGCCGAGGAGAACAGCGGCGTGTGGACACGCTGGACCGTCGACTGCGGGCCGGGCGGGGTCGTCGGCGAGCAGCTCGGCGCGACGGGCTTCGGCGGGAGCGGGATCGGCGCGCTCATCCGCGTGACGCTCGCCGACGGCCGCGTCGTGAGCGGCGTGGTCACGCTCGGCCGTCCGCTCCTCACCGTGCCGCCGCGGCCGCGCGTGCTCGACGTCGTGCGTGACTACGTGCGCCTCGGCGTCGAACACATCCTCACGGGGCCCGATCACCTGCTGTTCGTCTTCGGCCTCCTCCTGCTCGCGGGCACCGTCCGCCGCCTGCTCGCGACGGTGACGGCGTTCACCGCCGGGCACAGTGTGACGCTCAGCCTGGCGGCGCTCGGCGTCGTCGACCTGCCCTCGCGGCCGATCGAGGCGGCGATCGCCGCGAGCGTCCTCGCGCTGGCCGTCGAGCTGGCCCGCCGGCCCACCGCGCCGACGCTCATGCGGCGCCGGCCCTGGACGATGGCCGCCATCTTCGGCCTCCTCCACGGCCTCGGCTTCGCGGCAGCGCTGCGCGCGGCGGGGCTCCCGTCGGGCGACATCCCGCTCGCGCTCGTGTCGTTCAACACCGGCATCGAGTTGGGGCAGCTCGCGTTCGTCCTGACCGTCCTCGCGCTCGGCCGCCCCGCGGGCCGCGCGCTCGATCTCGTGCCAGCGTGGATGCGGCGCGTGCCGGTCTACGCGATGGGCTCCCTCGCCGCCTCCTGGTGGCTCGAGCGGACGTGGGCGATCTTCCGCTGACGCCGCTCGGCCCGCGACCGAAACGCGTGCGTCACGCCGCACTTCCGAGAAGGACAGTGGTCGCACGTGGACTCGAACCACGGACCTCCTGCATGTGAGGCAGGCGCTCTAACCAGCTGAGCTATGCGACCGCGGGAGAACGAC
>VBKJ01000143.1 GCA_005879795.1 Deltaproteobacteria bacterium | reverse complement strand
ACATGCACTTGCCCGCCCGCGGGCGACAGGTCGCGCACCTCTCGCTATCGGCAGGGTTCCCTCCCGCCTTACAGGTCCCAGCGCGGTGCAATACCCCCTCCGGCGACCTCCGACGACGGCTCGCGCCACCCCTCGCCGCCCACCGTCGGTTCCGGCCTCGTGACCGGATAGACCTCGTTCTCCTTGCATCCGTGTACGAGCAACCCATGTGCCACGCGCCCGGCCTTGCGGATGGCGCGCGCCGATCGAGTCAGCGGTTGCACGTCAAAAGCTATGATCGGAGAAAGACTTGCACGCCCAGAGCCAGTAAATTTTACGCGGACGTTCTCGCGGCGAGGATTTTCTACAGGAGGTGCTTCTTCCTGAGCTCCCTCTCGCCGCACCAGCGCTCGTGAAGACCATCTCGCACGCGTAGCGCGCGATCGGCTATCCGGCCTTCCACGAAGGCGGGTGGTTGGCGGCTGGGGGCGGCGCAGAGCGGGCAGTGCATGGCGAGCCCCTCCGGCCCGATGCGCGCGCGAAGGGAAGCTGGCCGCGCGGGGTCCGCGTCCCGTCCCTCGGGAGGCGCCTTTCACGTCCGGGGTAGTCGCGGGGGCCCAAGCGCGGGACGGCCCTTTCCCCCGTCTCGGGAGTTCTGGGCCGGAGGCCGGGGGATTGTCGCCGCAGGCACACTTGGCCAGTTTGCAACCGCACAGGGTCACCAACCCGGAAGGGATCGGGCGAGGGACCGCGCGGACCTCGTCCCGGCGGAACGGAGGAAGCCATGCGTAGTGTAGTGCGAGGTTTTCTGTTTCTGGGCGGGCTTTTCACCCTGATGGTGCTGCTCCCACGCGCGGCCGTACCGAAGAGACAGGATCCGCAGCAGCTCGCCAGCCTCGCCCCCGCTCACGAGAACGGCGACGACGAGAACGGCTGCGGCACGGCGCCCGAGGACGCCGATCAGGTCGCCGTCGTGCGCGCGACGGCGGCCGGCGAATGCGATTGCGCCAGCGCCGCCAGCCACGACGACTACGTGAGCTGCGTGGACGAGGTGGCGGACGCGGCGATCCAGGACGGATCGCTGCGGCCCGAGTGCGAGGATGCCGTGGTGTCCTGCGCGGAGGAGTCGACCTGCGGCCTGCCGGGCTTCGTGACCTGCTGCCGCACCAGCCGCAGAGGCCACACGAGGTGCTCGATCCGGAGGAGCGCGGACGACTGCAGACCGCCCGATGGCGGCACGGCGTGCGTCGGGTCGGTGCCGAGCTGCTGCGATGCGTGCGGCCCGGGCAGCTCGTGTGGTGGGGGGAGCACCACCACGACCACGACGACGACCACGACCACCACGATCGCGGGCGCCGTCGCGTGCTGCGTGCAGTCGTCGGCGTCGGGAGCCTTCGATACCTGCATCTCCGTCGGCGACACGAGCCAGTGTACCGCGCAGGGCGGGATCCCCTCGGGCTCGGCGACCTGCACACCGAACCCCTGCCCGCCCAGCACGACGACCACCACGACACCGGGCTCACCGAGTGGTGCGTTCCTGGATCGTCGCGAGGGGCTCTGGTAGGCGCCCGCACACTTCCCCCGGCCCGTCGCCCGAGGCGACGGGCCGGGGGGCATTCCTCGCCGGCTCGGCTCTGACGCTCTGCCGACGGCGGGCCGCGCCTGCGTAGGAGACTCGCTCGACCAACCGGGAAGGCCCGCGCCGTCGGAACCGAGAAGGCTCAGCCGACGCCCGCGCGCCGCGCCGCCTCGGCGCGGGCGCGTACCAGCGGTGCCCCGAGCGCCCTCCCCGCCGCCTCTCGCCCCGCCTGCACCGCCCCCTCGATCGTCGCCGGCAGCCCGGTCTGCACCCAGTCGCCGGCCAGGAAGAGGTTCGCGAGCGGCGTCGTCACCCGCGGCCGCACGGCGTCGGCCGCGGGCGTGAGCGAGATGGTCGCGTGCCGCTCGCGCACGACGAGCGCGCGTGTGCAGCGGGCGGCGCGCAGCGCGGGCAGGACGGCGCCCGCGTCGGCCAGCACCTCGGCCGCGATCGCCTCGTCGCTAGCATCGTTCCAGAAGCGGGCGCCGCTGGTGACGCTCGCCACGCGACGCCCGCCGTCGCGCGCCGGCCCGCAGTCGAAGAGCCACTGCGCGCGGCCGCCGAGGAGCCCCAGGAACGACGACCCCCAGCCAACCGGCCGGTCGAGCCACAGGTGCACGCTCACGATCGGCGAGGTGCCGACGGCGGCGAGGGCGCGGAAGGGCGGCGCAGCGCGCAGCGCGGGCGGCAGCAGGCGCAGCAGCGCGGCGCACGGCACGGCGAGGATGACGGCGTCCGCGTCGACGCGGCGGCCGTCGCGCAGCAGGACCGCCCGGGCGTGCTCGGCCTCGAGCGCGAGCGAGGCCACGGCCGCGCCGGTCACGACGCTCCCGCCCGCGGCCTCGATCGCGTGGCGCGCATCGGCGGTGTAGAGCTCCGAGAGCGGCACGGCCGCGAGGGCGAAGCGCGCGGCGCGCGCGCCGGCGAAGAAGGCGCGGCGGAGGACGGCGGCGAACGGCGCCGCGGCCGCCATCTCGGGCGCCTCGTTGAGCGTCGCGATCGCGAGCGGATGCCAGAAGCGTTCGCAGGCTGCGCGCGACTGCCCGACGTCGGCGAGCGCCTGGGCCACGGTCCGCCCCGCGAGCGCTCTGTCCCGCGCGGTCAGGCGCAGCGCGCCGGCCAGGAGCCGAACGCGGTCGCCGGGCGCGAGCAGCCGGTAGCGAAGGAGCGCCAGCGGCGCCTGGAGCGGCCCCGGCACGGGCGGCGCGGCGACCTCCCCGACGCCCAGCTCCGGGTGCGCGAGCGCCACGCGAAGCCGCGGCTGCACGCGGAGCTTCGCCGACGCGCCGATCTCGCGGAGGAAGTCGAGCGCTTCGGTGTACGCGCCCATGAGCGCGTGCGGCCCGTTGTCCACCACCTCGCCCGTCGCCGGGTCGGCGAAGGAGTAGGCGCGCCCGCCGAGGAACGGCCGGCGCTCGAGGAGCGTCACCTGCGCGCCCCCGCGCCCGAGCCGCACCGCCGCCGCGAGGCCCGCGAAGCCGCCGCCCACCACGACCACGCGGCGGGCCGTCATCCCGCGAGCCAGTAGTAGAAGCTCAGGTGCGGACGCACCCAGGCTGCGACCGCGAGGCCCGCCTTCTCCGGTCGCGTGAGGCGCACCTTCGGCCCGAAGACGTCGTAGTGCCGGAACATGATGCGGCGGAGGAGTTGCTCGTAGATCAAGCGCATCGCCTCCGCCGGCGCGAGCGACTGCCGGTCCTCCTCGGCGAGGAGGAAGCGCGCCCGGCCGTAGTGCTCGCCCGCGCGCGCGCACTCGAACGCCATCACCTGCCGGAACGCCTCGGTGCAGTGGCCGACCAGCACGTCCTCCTCGCGGCAGCCGAAGCGGCGCAGGTCGGCGCGCGGGAGGTAGATGCGGCCGCGCTGCGCGTCCTCGGCCACGTCGCGCAGGATGTTGGTCAGCTGGAAGGCCAGGCCCAGCTCGACCGCGTACTGCTCGGCGGACGGGTTCCGGTAGCCGAAGACGCGGATGCAGATGAGGCCGACCGCGCCCGCCACGCGCCAGCAGTACTCCTCGAGGTCGTTCTCCCAGGTCTCGTAGCGGTCGCGGCGGAGGTCCATCTCGACGCCGGCGACCACGGCGTCGAAGTGCGCGCGCGGGATGGCGAAGCGCGCGACCGTGTCGGCGAGCGCGACGCCGATCGGATGGCGCGGGCAGCCGGCGTAGACCGCCTCCAGCTCGGCCCGCCAGCGCGCGAGCCGGCGCGCGGGGTCGCGCGCGCCGCCGGGCTCGTCGGCGATGTCGTCGGCGGCGCGGCAGAAGGCGTAGACGGCGCACAGCGCGCGGCGCCGCTCGTGGGAGAGCAGGCGGAAGCCCCAGTAGAAGTTGGACGAGGCGCGGCGGGTGAGCGCCTCGCAGTGGTCGTAGGCGGCGGAGAGCGGGCAGCGGAGCTCCAGCGCCGGGAGGCTCATCCGAGGAGCCCTCGCAGCACGAGGCGCGCGAGGTCGCCGCGCGTGAGCGTCGGGCGGCGCGCGAAGACGTCGTAGTCGGCGGCCGCGATGCGGCCGAGCACGGCGAGCCCGCCGCGCGCGAAGACGCGCACCTCGCGCGCGAGCCGGCCGCTCACCATGGCGGCGAGGGGGAGGCCGCGCGCGAAGAGGTCGCGCGTGCGGGCGACCTCGAAGGCGAGGAGGCGGCGGAAGTCGTCGTTCACGGCGCGCGCCGCCAGAGCGGCACGGCTCTCGGGGAAACGATCCAGGTCCTCCTGCGGCACGTAGACGCGGCCGCGCCCCAGGTCGCCCGCCACGTCCTGCCAGAAGTTGGTGAGCTGGAGCGCGGTGCAGATGTCGTCCGAGCGCGCCTGGCGCTCCGCGTCGCGGTAGCCGAAGAGCGCGAGCACGATGCGCCCGACCGGGTTGGCCGAGCAGCGGCAGTACGCGAGGACGTCGGCGAAGGCCGGGAAGGCGGCCGTGTCGCCGGCGGCATCGCGCCGGAAGGCGGCGAGCAGGTCGCGCAGCGGCTCGAGCGGCAGGTCGCGGCGCGCGACCGTGTGGCCGAGCGCCAGGAAGACGGGATCGTCGGCACGCGCCGGATCGCGCGCGCAGGCGAGGAGCTTCGCCTCCCATGCCTCGAGCCGCCCGATGCGCCCGGCGTCGGCCCCCTCGTCCGCCAGGTCGTCCGCGCCGCGCGCGAAGGCGTAGACCGCGGCGAGGTCGTGGCGGAGCCGGCGCGGGAGCAGCCACGAGCCGATGGTGAAGTTCTCGTAGTGCCCGCGCGCGACGCGCGCGCAGTGGGCGTAGGCCGCCGCCAGCCGGGCGGGATCGACGGCGCCCACGGGGGCGCGAGCGGCGACGCCGAGGCTCACGCCGCCAGCGCTCCCGGGCGCGCGTACTCGCGCCGCTGGTTGCGGACGCCGGCGAAGACGAACTCGCCGGCGAAGTCCGCGGGCGGCTCGCCCCCGGCCTCGCCGCCGCGGACGAGCCGCTCGTAGGCCGGCACGTCGATGAAGGTCCGCCCCGCAAGTAGCGCCGCCACGCCCGCGTCGGCCACGGCCTCGACACCTCTCGGCACCGTCCCGGTGAAGAACTCCGCGCAGCACCCGCTCCCGTAGGAGAAGAGCCCCAGGCGCGCGCCCGCGAGCGCGCGGCCCTCGGCCTCGAGCAGCGCGGCGAGGCAGAGGTAGAGCGAGGCGGTGTAGGTGTTGCCGACGCGCGCGACGGCGGCCAGCCCGGGCGCTGCCCGATCCCGGTAGGAGGCCGCGGCCGCATCCTCCGCGACGGCTCGGCCGGCGGCGGCCCAGTCGATCTCGACCAGGCGCCGGTGCGCCTTCATCGCCATCTTGGGGTAGGGCGTGTGGTAGAGGAGCCGCACCAGGCGGTCGGAGAGCGCCTCGCCGGGGCCGAGCGGTGGCCGCTCGAGGCCACGGTAGGCCGTGAAGGCGCCCGCAAGGGCGTCCAGGTAGCACGCGACCGAGTACTTGCCGTCGACGATCGCCTCGCGGCGATCGAGCGGGCGCCAGAAGTCGTGGACGTTGCCCGCGTAGGTCCCGCTCTGCTCGCCGAGCCCGAGCGCGCGCGGCGCGGACCCGACCAGCATGGCGACCGCCCCCGCGCCCTGCGTCGGCTCGCCGGGCGAGCCGAGCTCGTAGCGCGCGATGTCGGCCGCGATGACGAGCGCGCGCCGCGCGCGGCCGCCGCCCGCGCGCACCCAGTCGGCCGCGGTCATGAGCGCCGCCGTGCCGGCATAGCACGCGTGCTTGAGCTCGTAGACCCGGCAGCGCCGCCCGATGCCGAGGAGGTCGTGCACGAAGATGCTGACCGGCTTCGAGTGGTCGACGCCGGTCTCGGTGGCGACCAGCAGCATGCCGATCTCCTCCGGATCGACGCGCGCCGCACGCAGGAGGCGCGCACCCGCCGTCGCCGCCAGCGTGACCACGTCCTCGCAGGGCGGTGCGATCGCCATCTCCTGCACGCCGAGGCCCGCGGTCAGCTTCTCCGGCGGGACGTCACGCGCCGCTGCCAGATCGGTCAGGCGCAGCGCGTACTGCGGCACGTAGACCTGCAGCCGCTCGATGCCGACGCTCATCTCCTCTCCCCTTCTCCCACCAGCCGGACGTAGCGTCCGAGCGCCATGAGCGGGAAGTAGTGCCGGTAGAGGTGGTAGCGGAGGTAGAAGTGGCGCGGGAAGCCGGTGCCGGTGAAGAGCCGTTCCGTCCACGTGCCGTTCGCGCCCTGGGTGCGGACGAGCCAGTCGGTGCCGCGCTGCACGGCCGGGCTCGCGACCCCGTCCGCGGCCATGAGCCCGAGGAGCGCCCACGCCGTCTGCGACGCCGTGCTCTCCCCCTTCCCCGCCAGCGACTCGTCGTCGTACGAGGCGACCGTCTCGCCCCAGCCGCCGTCGGGGTTCTGACGCGCCTTGAGCCACTCGACGGCGCGCCGCACCCAGGGCGCACGCAGGTCCTCGCCGATGGCGGCGAGGCCGTCGAGCACGGACCACGTGCCGTAGATGAAGTTGACGCCCCAGCGGCCCCACCACGAGCCGTCGGGGCGCTGGGTGCGGCGCACGAACTCGAGCGCGCGGCGCGCGCGGCCGAAGTCCGCGCCATAGCCGTACGCGCCCAGGAGCGAGAGGAGCCGCCCGGTCAGGTCCTCGGTCGGCGGGTCGATCATCGCCTCCATGTCGGCGAAGGGGATGCGGTTCAGGAAGCCCGCGGTGTTGTCGGTGTCGAACGCCGCCCAGCCGCCGCTCCGGCTCTGCATGCCGAGCGTCCAGTTGAGGCCGTAGGCGATGGCACGCCTGCCGGCAGGGGTGGCGGCGATCGGGAGCTGACCCAGCACCATCAGGATCACCGCCGAGTCGTCCACGTCCGGGTACGAGTCGTTCGCGAACTCGAAGGCCCAGCCGCCCGGCTCGAGCGCGGGGTTCAGGACCGACCAGTCGCCGGGGCGGAAGATCTGGTTCGCGATCAGCCACTCGGCGGCGCGCCCGAGCATCGGGTGCGCCGGATCCGTCCCCGACTCGAGCAGCGCCTTCATGGCGAGCGCCGTGTCCCAGGTGGGGGAGACGCACGGCTGGTACACGAGCGTCCCCTCGCACTCGACCAGGAAGTCGTCGACGCCCTGGATGCCGCTCACCATCGCCGGGTGCTCGGGCGCGAAGCCGACCGTGTGGAGCGCGAGCACGGAGTTCAGCATGGCGGGCTGGATGCCGCCCCACTGCCCGTTCCTGTCCTGGTGGCGCACCAGCCACTCGATCGCGCGCGCGATGGCGCGGCGGCGAAGCGGTTTCCACGGGCTCTGACCGAGGAGCCTGATCGCACGGTCGAGCGCGAGGAAGAAGTTCCTCGTGGTGATCAGCTCGCGCGAGCGCGGGAAGGCCAGATCGGCGCGCGTCGGCGTCCGCGTCCAGAGCTCGCCCAGCTGGGCGCCGGGCGGCGTCGGGACCGACGGCCGGTGCGCGGCGAGCAGCGCCAGGGGCACGACCGTGCCGCGCGCCCAGCTCGACATGGCGTAGATGTTGACCGGGAACCAGGGCGGGAGGAGCACCAGCTCGACCGGCAGCGCGGGCAGCCCGGCCCAGGGGAACTGCCCGAAGTAGGCGAGCCAGAAGCGCGTGAAGACGCCGGCGCGGGCGAGGCCGCCGTGGCCCAGGATGAAGTCGCGCGCCCGCGCGAGCGCCGGCTCGTCCGCTTTAAGTCCCGCGAGCTCGAGCGCGAAGTACGCCTCGATCGTGGTCGAGAGGTTGCCCGGGCCCTCCCGGTACTGCGGCCAGCTCCCGTCCGCCTGCTGGAGCGCCAGCATGCGCTCGGCCATGCGCCGGTCGAGGTCCGGCCGGTCCCGCCCGAGCATGCGGTTGAAGAAGACGTACTCGGCCTCCATGGTCACGTTCGCCTCGAGCGGCGCGTGCCAGTAGCCGTGCGGATGCTGGGTCGCGACCAGGTACTGCGTGGCGCGCGCGATCGCCTGCCCGGCGCGCGCCCCGAGCCCGCCGTCCGCGGCCTCCGTGCCGCCGACCAGGACGAGCCGTCCTTCGCTGCTCATGCTGCCGCCTCCTCGGCCGTGCCCACGCGCACGACGATCGTCTCGACCTGCTGCGTGCGAAGCTGCGCGGCCACCCGCTCAGGCTCCGCCGCGAGCGCGATCACGGCCCCGCCGGCGCCGCCGCCCGTGAGCTTCGCGCCGAGCGCGCCGGCCGCGCGCGCCGCGGCTGCCAGCGCCTCCACCGCCGGCGCCGACACGCCGAGCGCGGCGAGCAGCGCCTGATTCTCGTCGAAGGCGTGGCCGAGCGCCGGGAGGTCGCCGGCCTCCGCCGCCCGCGCGCCGGCCTCGACCACCGCCGCCACCCGGTCGAAGAGCCGCTCGTGGCGCACGCGGTCCGCCTCCCAGCGCGCCCGCAGCCCGCCCACCGCGGCGCCCGTGCTGCGCGGCGGACCGAGCGCGATGACGAGGGGCAGCGGGCGGGCGGTGCGCAGGGCGCCGATGGCGGGCGGCTCGCCGCGGACGAAGCGGATGCAGCCGCCGCCCGGCTGCGCCGCCGCGGCCGGATCGATGCCCGAGGGATGGCCGTGGAAGATCGCCTCGAGGCTCCGGCCGAGCGCCAGCTCCTCGTCGGGCCGAAGCCGCCGTCCCGCTGCCGCCGCGAGCGCGCGCAGCACGGCGATCGCGAGCGCGGCCGAGCTGCCGAGCCCGGCGCCCGCCGGCAGCTGGGAGCGGATGCGGACGGTCATGCCGCGCGGCTCGAGGCCGAGCGCGCGCGCCGCCTCGGTGGCGAGCGCCGCGGGCCGCGCATCGTCCGCCAGCGCCGCGCGGTCGCTCTCGACGCGGAGCGCTCCGTCCGACGCCGTCACCTCGACCGCGAGCCCGAGGCCCAGGGCCGCGGCGAGCGCCGGCCGGCCGTACACCACGGCGTGCTCGCCGAGCAGGATCACCTTCCCCGCGGCGCGGCCGCGGGCGGGGAGACTCACGAGCGCGACTCCAGGGCACGCAGCAGCTCGCGGGCGCGGTCGATCTTCACCTCGCCCGCGGCGAGGAGCCGGCGGCGCAGCTCCTCGGCCTCCTCGCCGCGCGCGCCCGCCGCATGGGAGACGGCGCGCGCGTGCAGCGCCATGTGCCCCTTCTGGATGCCCTCCGTGGCGAGCGCCCGCATCGCTCCCAGGTTGGAGGCGAGTCCCACCGCCGCCATGATGCCCGCCAGCTCGCGCGCGCTCGCCACGCCCAGCAGCCGGAGCGCCAGGCGCACGCGCGGATGGGACTGCACGACCGGTCCGACCGTGGAGACCGCCATCGGCAGCTCGATCGAGCCCACCAGGTGCCCGTCCTCGATCCCCCAGGTGGTGAGCGAGCCGTAGCGGCCCGCCCGGCTCGCGTAGGCGTGCGCCCCCGCCTCGATCGCGCGCCAGTCGTTGCCGGTGGCGACCGCGAGCGCGTCGATGCCGTTCATGATCCCCTTGTTGTGGGTGGCGGCCCGATACGGGTCGGCGGCCGCGAACTCGTACGCGGAGAGCATCCGCTCGGCCACCTGAGTCCCGTCCATGCCGTCGCGCGCGAGCGCCGCGAACGGGATGCGCACCGCCGCGCGCGCCAGCCGGCGGTCGGCCAGGTTGGAGAGGATGCGGAGACAGGTCGTGCCGCCCGCGATCTCCGCGACCATCGGCCCCAGCGCCTCGACCAGCGAGTTGACGGCGTTGGCGCCCATCGCGTCGCCGGTGTCGAGGAGCACGTGCACCACCACCATCGTCTCGCCGCGCGCGCTGCGCACGAGCCGCACCTCGACGTCGCGCGGGCCGGCGCCCCGCCGGCAGAGGCCCGGCGTCAGCTCCTCGGCCGCGGCCAGGATGCGCGCGCGCGCCGCGCCCAGGCGCTCGACCGCCGCGCCCGGGTCGGTCACGTCGACGAGCTGGATCTGCCCGATCATGGCACCCGGGTCGGCCTCGGCGGTGAAACCGCCGCCCCCGCGGGCCACCAGCGCGGCGTTGGACGCCGCGGCGATCACCGACGGCTCCTCGACCACCATCGGGATCACGTGGTCGCGGCCGTTCACCTGGAAGTTGAGCGCCACGCCGAAGGGCAGCGCGAAGGTGGCGACGGCGTTCTCGACCATGATGTCGGCAACGTCGAGCGGGAGCGCGTCCGCCGCTCCCAGCGCCTGGATCTCCGAGGGCGAGAGGTCGAGAGCCTCGGCGAGCTTCCGCCGCCGCTCCTCCACCGTCAGACGATAGAACGCCGCGATCCGTGAGCTGCTCATGCTCCTCCTCCCGCTGCGAGCCACTCGCGCAGCCGCTGCCCCAGCACGACGGGCACCCGGGCGAGGGCATCGAGATCCCGCGCGCCGGTGAGCACCATCGCCGTCCTGAGGCCGGCCGTGAGCCGGTCGATGAACTCTCCTGCCGCCTGCCGCCCACCTTCCTGGTAGGCCCGGAAGACCGGCAGCGCCACCCCCGCCACCCGCGCGCCGAGCGCGACCGTCTTCGCCACGTCGAGGCCGGTGCGCACCCCGCCGCTCGCAACCAGCTCGAGACCGAGGCCGCGGAGCCCGACGAGCGCCGCCGCCGTCGGGATGCCCCAGTCGGCGAACAGCGCGCCGAGGTCACGCTCCGCCGCGCCCGCCCGCAGCGCCTCCACCTTGATCCACGACGTGCCGCCGGCGCCCGAGACGTCGACGGTGCGCACGCCCACACCGACGAGCCGCTCGCCGACGGGGCGCGAGATCCCGCAGCCGGTCTCCTTCACCACCACCGGCATCGGCAGCTCGCGGACGAGTCGGCTGATCGTCTCGACCCCGCCGCGGAAGTCGCGGTCGCCGCCCGGCTGGATCAGCTCCTGCGCCGGGTTCAGGTGGAGGCAGAGCGCGTCGGCGCCCACGCGCCGCACGAGCGCCTCCACCTCGGCCGAGGAGAGCCCGCCGGCCTGCACCACGCCCAGGTTGGCGAGCACGAGCGTGGTCGGCGCGTGCGCCCGCACCTCGAAGGTCCAGGCGAGCGCGGGCTTGCGCTGCATGGCGCGCATCGAGCCCAGGCCGAAGGCGATGCCGTGCTCCTCGGCCACCTGCGCCAGCCCGCGGTTGATCGCCGAGGCCTCGTCGGTGCCGCCGGTCATGCCGGTGATGAGCAGCGGGGCGCGGAGCCGCTTGCCGAGGAGCGTGGTCGAGACGTCGACCTCGTCCACGGCGAGCTCGGGGAGCGCGTCGTGCACCAGGTCGACCTCCTCGAGGAGCGTCGTCTTGCCGGCGAACTCGACCTCCTCGCCCTCGCACAGCGCGAGGTGCGAGCGCTTGCGGTCGCTGATCGTCTCAGCCAAGCGACACCGCATGCGCGACCTCGTCGCGCGCCTCGTGGCGGACGCCCTCGGCCGCGATCGCGACCGGGAGCGGCACGATGCCCGCCGCACGCCAGGCCGCGGCGACCGCGTCGGCCTCGGCCGGCGAGGTCGCGAGCGCGATCCCGCAGTCGCCGCCGCCAGCCCCCGAGGGCTTCGCGACCGCACCCACCCGCCGCGCGGCGGCCACCAGGCGCGCGAGCGCCGGCGTCACGATCGGGATGCCCGTCTCCGCACCGAGCCGGGCGAGCAGGTCGGCCGAGCTCGCCACGGCGTCGAGCAGCCCGGCGCCGTCGCCGCGCTCGACCGCTGTGGCCGCCCGCTCGGCGGCAGCCGAGAGCTCGCCGAGCGCGCGGGGCGCGCCCGGCCCGGTCGCGAAGCGCCGGAGCATCGGGTCGGTCGCCCCGCCCTCGCCGCTCCAGCCGACGAGCAGGTGGAGCCCGCGCGGCAGGGCCCGCGCCGCGACCGTGATCCGCCCCCCGCTCCGCCGGAACTCGAGCACGCCGCCGCGCGCCGCCGCGGCCACGTCCGCGCCGCTTCCGCGCCCTTCCTGGAAGAGCGCGTGCGCAGCCAGCGCCGCGTCCAGCATCTCACCCCGGTCCTGGCGCCCAACGCCGGCGAGAAAGGCGGCGGCGGCGGCCGCGACGGTGGCGGCGCTCCTCCCGAGCCCGAGCTTCCGGCCGTCGGCGAGGAACGCGCGCGAGTCGACCACCACCTCGGCACGCACGGCGGCGAGCGACGGCGCCGCGGCCCGGACGGCGCGCCACGCGGCCAGGATCGCACCGGCGTCACCGCCCTCGAGCGGGCCGCGCTCGGGGTCGTCGATCACGCGCCGCTTCCCCTCGGCGAGTGAATCGACGACCAGCGGGCCCGCGCCGGACTCGAGCGTCACGTGGACGTCCGCGCGACGGTCGACGGCCGCGACCAGCGCGGGCGCGCCCGCGAGGACGGCGTACTCCCCGGCGAGGAAGAGCTTCCCGGGCGCACTCGCCGTGACGCGCCTCATGCCGCCACCTCGGCGCCGCCCCCCGGCGCGCAGGTGAGCACGCGCTCGACGCCGGGCACGGCGCGCAGCGCCTCGGCGACGGGGCCTGCGTCGGCGGGTGCGCACAGCACCTTCACCTGCGGGCCCGCGTCGATAGTCGCGAAGGCGGGCGTGCCCTCGGCGCGGAGCTGCCACACCCGTTCCAGGCAGCCGACGGTGGCCGCGCGCCAGTAGACGAGCGGCGGGCGCGCCGCCAGCCCGACCGCGTGCATCTCGAGCGCGCTGTGCTCGGCGACGAGGCCGAGGGCATCCAGGTCACGCGCGCGGATCGCGGCCCGCGCCTCCGCCAGGTCCGCCTCGGCCCCCGCCACCCAGGCGGGGTAGAAGGGCGAGGTCGCGGCGCGCTCCATGCCGGCGCGCGACGAGACCGCCTTCGGCGCGCTCGACGTCACCGCCACCACCACCCGCACGTCCCAGAAGTCCGGCGGCGCGAGCGGCTCGGCCACCGAGTCTCGCCCGTCGGGCCGCTCGCCGCGCCGCCACTCGACGAAGCCGCCGAAGATCGAGCGCGCCGCCGAGCCCGAGCCGCGGCGGGCGAGCGCCGAGAGCGCGGGCGGATCGAGCACAATCCCGGCGGCACGGCTCGCCGCGAGCGCCAGCGCCGCGAAGGCCGCCGCCGAGGACGCCAGGCCGACACCGCGCGGCACCGTGCTCCGCGTGGTGACGAGCGCGCGCTCGCGCCGGCCGGCCTCGGCGCGCACGAGGTCCAGGAAGCGCGCCACCCGGAGCGCCTCGTCGCCCGCGGCCTCGGCGCCGTCGATCTCGATCCGGTCGGCCTCACCGCCGCCGAAGGCGACCGATGCCTCGACCGAGAGGCCGTCGAGCGTGAGCGAGATGCTCCCGGTGGCCGGCAGGTTGAGCGCCGCATCGCGCTTCCCCCAGTACTTCACCAGCGCGAGGTTCACGTTGGCACGCGCGGTCGCTGCGGCAGTCATTCCCGCCGGCCGTCTTCTATCTCTTTGGCTCAGCTCACGCACATCCGCCCCCTGACCGACCACTATAGACCGATCGGTCAGGCAGCGATCCAAGAAAATCCCCGTGGCCCGGGAAAACGGTCCGGACACGCGGGGATACACACGCCTCGTCGAGTTGCGCCGTATAGAGAATCCTGGCGGGTCTGTCAATGCTCGGCGTCGAGTCTCCCCGCGTCGAGCGCGTGAAAGAGGCTCGACTCTCGCTGATAGAAACCCTGCGTGTGCAGCGAGTCCCGCAGGTGGAGCAGCGTGTAGTCGAGGTGATGGCAGAGCTCGTGGAGGAGCGTGCGGAGAAAAGTGCGGAAGGCGACCACCTGCCCGCGCTTGGCGGTGAGCATCCACACGGTCACGAGGTCGCGGCCACGGCCGTCGGCCGCCGTGTAGAGGCCCTGGAGCTCCCCTCCGCGCAGCGGAGGCCGACGCGCGGCGACGCGCACGCGTACGCCCGGGGCACCGAGCCCGGCGCAGATGTCGTCGCTGATGCGCTGCGCGAGCGCCTGCACGTCGCGCTCCCGACCGGTGGCGAGCACCGCCGGCAGCGCCGCCACGGCACCCTTGAGCGTCGCACCGGCGCGCAGCGGCAGGGTGGGCACGCGATCGCTCGCCGCCGCGACCCTTCTCAGCGACGCGGGCAGGCGCCGGTACCACGCCGGCCGCGGCCCGGGCGGACGGATGGGACGGTCCGTGAGCACGTGCGAGGCGAGCTTAGCGCGAGCGCGGCGTCCGGGCCAATTCTGTGGTAGGGGCGCTCGCAATGTCCGAGGCGCCCGTGGCGCGGCTCGCGGCCGCGATCGAGACCCTGGCGCGGGCGCACAAGGCCGCCGCGCCATTGCCGCGCGGCCTCCCGTACCTCGGGCTCGAGCACCCGAGCGGCACCGGCTTCCACCTGCTCGACGCCCTCGCCGCGCGCGGCATCTTCCGCAAGTACGAGTTCGTCCTCGACCTGGGCGCCGGTCTCGGCGGCACGTCGCGCTGGCTCGTGGCGCGTCTCGGGTGCGAGGTCGTCGGCACGGCAGCGAGCCGCGCCGAGGCGGAGGCCGGCGAATCGCTCACGCGCCGCACGGGGCTCTCGGCGCAGGTCCGCCTCGTGCCGGCCGACCCCGCCGCCCTCCCCTTCCGCGCCGCGCACTTCACGCACGTCTGGATCCTCGAGACGCTGCCCCGCCTGCGCGACCCTCTGGCGGCCCTCGGCGAGGCGCATCGGGTGCTCCGGCGCGGCGGCACGCTCGCCATCCAGGATCTCGTGCGCCCCGAGGCCCGCTCCGCGCCCGAGATTCCCGGCTGGCGTCCCTCCACGACGGCGGAGCGGGCGGCGGCGCTCGAACGGCTGGGCTTCATCGAGTTCGCGGTGCGGGACCGGACCGCCGAGGCCCCGGAGCGCTCCGCCCAGGTCCTCGCCGCCCGCGACCGCCTCCTCGCCCGCCTGCGGCGTGATGCGCGCTGCGCCCAGCTCGTGCGCGAGCGCGAAGCCCTCGCCGCCGCGCTCGCCGACGGCGCCCTGCGCGTCGTCCAGATCGTCGCCCGGCGGCCGTGAGGGAGCGAGAGGCGACGACGCGCGCAGGCTCCACCCGAGACACGCGTCGCGACCCGCTCGACGCGCATCTTCAGCCCGGCGGCCGGCGCCGGTGCCAGTCCGTGACGCGCTGGTAGGCGTGCCCGGCCGCGAGCACGTCCGCCTCCGCGAACGGCCGCCCCGCCAGCTGGAGCCCGATCGGCCGCCCGTCGCCCGTGAACCCGCAGGGCAGCGCGAGCGCCGGCAGCCCGGTCAGGTTGAACGGACCCGAGAGGCGGCAGATCGCCTCGAACGCGCCCATCTCGGCGTCACCGAGACGCACCTCGAGCTCGTCGGGGCGCGGTGCCGCCAGCACCGTGGCCGGCGTGGCGAGGAGATCGACGCGCGCGAGCACGGCGCGCATCTCCTCGTAGAGGCGGCTGCGCACGCGCTGCGCCGCGACGTACTGCTCGGCGGTCACGAGCTTCCCGAGCTCGAGGTAGACCCGCAGGTCGACGCTCGCGCGCTCCCGCCGCGCGCCGAGCAGCGGCACGAGCGCGCTCCGCGCTTCGGCGAGGATGACCGCGCCGAGCGCCGGGCCCGCGTGGCCGAGCGACGGGAGCGTCACGTCGCTCACCGTCGCGCCCGCGCTGCCGAGCTCGTCGAGCGCCGCCTCGAAGGCGCGCACCACCTCCGGATCGACGAGGGCGCAGGCGAAGTCGCGCGGCACGCCGACGCGCACGCCGCGGAGCGAGCGGTCGAGCCGCGCCGCGTAGTCCGGCACCGAGATCCGCGCGCTCGTCGGATCCGCGGGATCGTGGCCGGCCAGCACGCCGAGCAGCAGTGCCGCGTCCTCCACGCTGCGCGCGAGCGGGCCCACGTGATCGAGCGTCCAGGCGAGCGGCGTGACGCCGGCGCGTGTCACGCGCCCGTAGGTCGGCTTGAACCCGGTCACGCCGCAGAAGCTCGCCGGGATGCGGATCGAGCCGCCCGTGTCGGTACCGAGCGCGGCGGGCACGAGCCGCGCCGCCACCGCCGCGCCCGAGCCGCTGCTCGAGCCGCCCGGCACGCGGCCCGCGGCCCACGGGTTCACCGGCGTGCCGAGCGCCCGGTTGACCCCCGTCGGCCCGAAGGCCAGCTCGTGGAGGTGCGTCGTCCCCACGATGACCGCGCCCGCGGTGCGCAGCCGTGCCACCGCCCCGGCGTCGGCAGCGGCGGGCGGGGCGCCGGCGAAGGCCGGGCTGCCGTTCGTGCGCGCGACTCCGCGCACGGCGAGGAGGTCCTTCACGCCGATCGGCACGCCGGCGAGCGGCCCCGCGTCGCCGCGGGCGAGCGCCCGATCGGCGGCGCGCGCCGCGGCGAGCGCGTCGTCGGCGGTGACGGTGACGAAGGCGTGCACGTGCGGGTCGCGCGCGCCGAGCGCCTCGAGGCATGCGCGGGCGACCTCGACCGCCGTCGCCTCGCGTCTGGCGAGCGCGGCACGCACCTCCACCACCGAGAGCTCGGCGAGTGGCGCGCCCATCAGCCGACGTCGTCGGGCAGGCGCCGCGCCGGCGAGAACGGTTCGAGGTCGCCCAGGTCGAGGGAGAGAAGGGCGTCGAGCGAGGTGATCATCGGCCCGGCCGCCGTGGCCACCACGTCGATCAGCTCGGGGGGAAGCTCGATCCCCGCCGCCGCCATCCGCTCGCGCAGCTCGCTCGCCTGCATCGCGCCCATAAAACGCTCAGGCGCGCGCGGTACGCAAGGGATCTCGCTATCGCCCGCCGGGCGAGGAGAGCTGGAACCCCCGTCCACCGTCGTGCCGGCCGGCGAACGTGTGCCCGCTCTCCAGCCGGCGCTGGCCAGGCAGCCCTGGATGGGGGAGCGCGACCGAGCCACCGGGGACGGCTGGCCGCACCGGCCGGGCGGTGCTGACGACCGGCCCGCCCGGCTGGCCGAGCGGGGGACGCGCCCCCGCGCCGAACGGTGCGCGCGGCGGGCTCCACACGGCGGGCGGGTCCCGCCGCACGATGCCCGGGCGCGCCGGTGCCTGCAGGGCCGGCCGGCGAACCTGGAACGCGGGCGCGCTCGCCCGTGCGGAGAGCCCGGGCCGCCAGGGGTTTCCGAGGCGGGTCAGGTTGCGGCGCGCCCCGCCGAGCCGGGGCTCCGCACGGGGCCGTGCCAGCTGCCGCGCTCCGACCCCGGCCGGCGCGACCGTCCCCGGCGGCCGGTGGTCCATGCGAGTCACGGGGTGGTGCGACACCCGCTCGACGTGGTGCCGGCCCGGGGGATGGTCGTTCCGCCAATCGCGGTGCTGCCAGCGGTGGATGACGTGGTCGGGGACGAGGTGGTGGTTGACCACCACGTGGGCCAGGTCGTGCGAGCAGAAGTCGCCCTCGTGCACGAAGACGAACTCGTTCAGGACGATCACCTCGGTCGCGAAGGGCGCGAGCGGCGCCCATCCGATGAAGCCGTCGCCCCAGAACCAGTCGACCCAGGCGGGTCCCCAGACGGTGCCCGGCACCCACGCCCAGCCGCCCGGCAGGAGCACCCAGCGCCCGTAGTGGAAGGTCCAGGCCCACGGCTCGGACGACACCCACGTCCAGCCGTACGGCGTCCATGCCCAGTACCCGTCGGTGTATGGGGCCCAGTCGACGCTCACCGCTGGTTGCCAGACCTGCCCGTTCTGGTCGTCGTCGACCCAGGTGCCGTAGGGGGCGAGCGCCTCTCCGTAGGTCGACGGATCGGGCGCCGTGTCGGCCGCGTACTGGCCGCCGGGGTCGTCCTCGTCCTGGTACCCTTCATCATCCTGGGCTCGTGCGGGACCTACGGGCCCGAGCGCGAGGACCAGGGCGAGGACGAGAGGGGCGGCGACTCGCACGCGGCCCGCAACACACGTCCCGCGAGGAAGTTGCGCTCTAGCGGAAGCCGACCTCGTCGACCACCTGGAGGCCGGCGAGCACCCCGTCGGGCAGGTCGGCGAGGAAGCGCGAGGGCTGGCCCAGCACCATGCCGGAGCTGCGGTCGTAGATGTCGATCGGGTAGCTGAGATACAGGTGCTCCTTGGCGCGCGTGACGGCGACGTAGAGGAGGCGGCGCTCCTCCTCGATCTCCTCCCCATCGTGCAGGTTCTGGTAGGAGGGGAAGCGACCGTCCACCAACCAGATCACGAACACCGTGTTCCACTCGAGCCCCTTGGCCGAGTGGATGGTGGAGAGCGTGAGGAGGCCCTCCTCGACGTCGGCCGCGAGCACGTCGCCCACGCTGTCCGTGGGCGGCTCGAGCGCCATGTCCGCGAGCAGCGAGGCCAGGCTCCGGTAGCGCCCGGCGATGGTGGCGAAGTGCTCGAGGTCCTTCTCGCGCTTGGGGAAGTCCTCGGGGTGGAGATGGCGGAGCATGGGCGCATAGAAGCCCACCACCTTGGCGACCTTCTCGCCCGGCGGCAGCGGGTCGGGGGCGATCTCGCCGAGGAGCGCGGCCAGGCGGCCGAGCTCCTTGGTGTACGCGCCGCGCCGGGGGTAGCCCGCCAGGCGCTCGGCCGCGCTCTCCACGTCGGCGGCGGGGGCGACGTGGGTGAAGATGTCGTCGGCGGTGCGCGGCCCGACGTGCTCGAGGAGCAGCAGCACGCGGTGCCACGACACCGCGTCGCGCGGGTTGGCGATGATTCGGAGGTGGGCGAGAACGTCCTTCACGTGCGCCGTCTCGATGAACTTGAAGCCGCCCCGCTTGACGAACGGGACGTCGGCGCGCTGGAGCTCGAGCTCCAGGTCGAAGGAATGGAAGCTCGAGCGGAAGAGGACGGCCATCTCGTCGAGCGGCACGCCCTCCTCGCGCAGCTCGAGGATGCGCTGGCAGACGAAGCGGGACTGCGCCTGCTCGTCGTTGCACTGGGCCAGCAGCGGCGGAGGGCCGTCGGCCCGCCGCGTGCGCAGGACCTTGGTGTGCTTCTCCGCCGCCTGGTCGATGATCGCGTTGGCGAGGTCGAGGATGGGCTGCGTCGAGCGGTAGTTCTCCTCGAGCTTGATGATGCGCGTGTCGGGAAAGGCCTTCGGGAAGTCCATGATGTTGCGGAAGGTGGCGCCGCGGAAGGAGTAGATGCTCTGGCTGTCGTCGCCGACGGCCATCACGTTCGGGTGCGTGGCGGCGAGGGTGCGGACGATCTCGGCCTGGAGCGGGTTCGTGTCCTGGTACTCGTCGACCATGATGAAGCGGTAGGTGCGCGAGAGCTGGGCCGCGACCTCCGGGTGGTCGCGCAGGAGGTCGCGCAGGAGGACGAGGAGGTCGTCGTAGTCGACCAGGTTCTTCTCCCGCTTGTAACGCCCGTACTCGAGGCCGAGTCGCTCCAGGTCCTCCAGGTGATCGGCCAGGTGCGCATAGCTCTCGGTGAGGACGTCGGCGACCGGCTTGGCGCGGTTGACGGCCATGCTCAGGATCTCGAGGATCGCGCTCTTGCGCGGGAAACGGCGGTCCTTGCGGTCGAGCCCCGCCCGGCTGCGCAGCAGGTTCACGACGTCCTCGGAGTCGCTGCGGTCGAGGATGGTGAAGTTGGGCTCGAGCCCCACGTGCCGCGCCGTGCGGCGGAGCACCACGTTGGCAAAGGAGTGGAACGTCCCGCCCCCCACGCGCTCGCAGCTCGCACCCACCAGCGCCGCCGCGCGCCGCAGCATCTCCTCGGCCGCCTTGCGCGTGAAGGTGAGGAGGAGGATCTGCCCCGGGCTGACGCCCGACTCGACCAGGCGCGCAACCCGGTAGACGAGCGTGCGGGTCTTGCCGCTGCCGGCGCCGGCGATCACCAGCACGGACCCCTCGAGCGCGGTGGCGGCCTCGTACTGCGCCCCGTTCAGCTCGCCCGCGTAGTCGATGCGGTAGCGGCGATCGGGCCGGGCGTCCGGCCGCGGGCGAAGCGTGTAGGTCTCCATCGGCGCGCGACGCGCCGACTGTACCGTGCGGCGTGGGGGGGCGGCAAGAAAGCGACCGCTCCGAGCGCAGCTCCCGAACCGGCGTGGGGTGCGGCCGGCTCGTCTCGCCGACGTATTTCGCCCCTACGCATTGACTGTGCCCCCGGTCACGCGTAGCCCGTGCTCGGGATGGTCATCGACCAGGCGCTCCTCGAGAAGGCCCGGCTCCGTCCGCAGGCGCTGCGCTTCGAGGAGGCGCTGCGTCTCTCCCGCCAGCTCGGCTTCGAGAAGGTGCGGCAGGTCCGCGGGCACCGCATCATGCGTCACGCGGCCGCCGTCGCCTTGAATCTCCAGGCGGGGCGCGACGGGCACGCCAAGGCCTACCAGGTACGCCGCATGCTCGAGGTGAGCCGTGCCTGAGCTGCCGCCCTACACGTACCGGACGTCGTGGTCGGAGCGCGACGGCGAGTGCGTGGCGACGTGCGCGGAGCTCCCCGGGCTCTCGGGGCTGGCACCCACCCCGGGCCGCGCAATCGAGGAGCTCAAGACGGCGATCGCGGCCTGGCTCGACTACCTGGCCTCGCGCGGACTCCCCGCGCCGCCCCCGGCTGGAGGCGCCCGGTGAAGCATGGCGCGTGAGACGCTCGACCTGCGGGGTGTGAAGTGCCCGCTCAGTTGGGCCCGGGCCAAGGTCCATCTGGAGACGCTCGCGCCCGGCCAGGAGATCGACGTCCTCCTCGACGACGCGCAGGGCGCGGCCGACATCCCGCGCGCCGCCGAGGCCGCCGGGCATCACGTGGTCGGGGTGGCCGACGAGGGCGGGCGCTGGCGGATCACGATCGAGGTGTAGGAGCCTGTCCGAGTAACGCTCCGGCTGCGGCGAACGAGCCGGGGGCTGCGAGCGGCGTGCTCGCGCCTCCCTCGTGCGGCGTAGCTTGCTACGCCTCCTCGGTCGGCGCTGCGCTTGCCGCTCTCGCTCCCCGGCTCGTTCGCCTCGCTTCCGTCGGTTACTCGGACAGGCTCCTAGGGCGCTCCGCGTGCACGTCGCGCGGCCGGCGGTCGGTGCGGAGCCCCAGGTACACCGGGTGGCGGACGAGCCCGTCGCTCGTCCACTCCGAGAAGCGCACCTCGCACACGAGCGCCGGTCGGACCCAGTGGTGCTCGGGCCCGCGCGGCGGGCAGCCGCGCGTGAACGGGCAGCGCTCGGTGACGAGCGGGCGGAGGCGGGCGGCGAGCTCGTCCAGGCCCGCGCGGTCGAGGCCCGAGCCGGCGCGGCCCGCGTAGACGAGATCGTCGCCGTCGTAGACTCCCAGGTGGACGGCGCCGAGAAGCGCGCGCGTGCCCTTCGGATCGGTGTAGCCGCCGATCACGAATTCCTGCCGCCGGACGCACTTGATCTTGCGCCATTCCATGCGGCGCCCGGCCAGGTAGCGCGCGTCGGCCCGCTTTGCGACGATGCCCTCCAGCCCCGCCTTGCAGGCGGCGGCGAGGAACTGCGCGCCGTCGCCTTCCACGTGGTCGGCGTAGCGCACCGCCCCGAGAGCGGAGACGACCTGGTGGAGGAGCGCCTTCCGGTCGGCGAGCGGGAGCCCGCGCACGTCGCGGCCGAAGAGGGCGAGGCAGTCGTAGAAGTACGCCGTCACCGGCACCGCGGCCGCGGCGGCCGCCACCCCGCGGACCAGGTGCATGCGGCGCTGGAGCCGCTCGAAGCTCGGGCGGCCCGCCGCGTCGAGTGCCACGACCTCGCCGTCGAGCGCGAAGTCCCCCCCCGCGAGCGGCGCGAGCGCGACGGCGATCTCGGGGTACCGCTCCGTCATGCGCGCGCCGCTGCGTGCCCAGAGCTCGACCCGCCCCTGCTCGCGCAGCGCGAGCAGGCGCACGCCGTCCCACTTGAGCTCGAAGAGCCAGCCGGGTCCGCGGGGCACCTCCTCGACCAGGGTGGGCAGCATGAGGGGGAGGCTCGCCGGCTGGAGGCGCACGCGCGGCAGCGTTGCAAGCCGTCGAGGCGTCCGCATCCGGCGCGGCATGGTAGCACGGTGCGGGTTTGACACAGGCGGGGGCCGTGCGCTTACCTGGCTTCCGGAAGGAGGCCGCATGCCCGCCCGCTCCATCGGCTCGGGGACGATCAGCTTCGGGCTCGTGTCGATCCCGATCCGCGTCTACGTGGCGACCCACTCCGAGCAGCTCTCGTTCAACATGCTGCACGCGCCCTGCCACACCCGCATCAAGCAGCAGCTCTACTGCCCGCACCACGACAAGGTGGTCGAGCGGAGCGAGATCGTGAAGGGCTACCAGTTCGAGAAGGACCGCTACGTCACCTTCACGGACGAGGAGATCCGGGCGCTCGAGGCCGAGGCCAACCGCGCCATCGACATCCACGAGTTCGTGCCGCTCGCCGGGGTGGATCCCATCTACTTCGAGGACGCGCACTACCTCGGCCCGGACAAGGGCGCCGAGAAGGCCTACCACCTGCTCGCGCAGGCGATGCGCGAGACCGACAAGGTCGCGCTCGCGCAGTACGTGCGCGGCGGGAAGGAGCATCTGGTCCTTCTGCGGCCCTACGACGGCGGGCTCGTCCTCCACACCATGCACTACGCCGACGAGGTGCGGAGCCTCGCCGAGGTCGACCTGGGCGGCGAGCCGAAGGTGCGCGCCGGCGAGCTCGAGATGGCGCGCAAGCTCGTCCAGCAGCTCTCCGCCAAGGCGTTCCGTCCCGAGCAGTACAAGGACCAGTACCGCGAGCGGGTCGAGGCGGTGGTGCAGAAGAAGGTGGCGGGCCAGGAGGTCACGGCGGCCGAGCCCGAGAAGCCGAAGGCGCAGGTGATCGATCTCATGGAAGCGCTCAAGGCCAGCCTTTCGCGCACCGCGGCGCGAGCCGAGCGAGTGGCCGAGCCCGAGGTGGCCGGGAAGCGACGCTCCGCCGCCCGCGTCCGCGCGCACGAGCGGCCGGGCGCCACGCGTCGCGCGCACAAGAAGTAAGTGGGCGCGCGGCCCGCGGCGGGAGCCCGCGCCCACTTCGACACGGCGCAGGCGGCACGCATCGCCGGCGTGCCGCCGCCGCGGCTCCGCCAGTGCGTGCGCGCCGGCATCCTGCACCCGGCGCGCGACGCGCGCGGGCGCCTCCGCTTCGACTTCGTCGACCTCGTCCTGCTGCGGACGATGCGGGGGCTGCTCGCCCGCAGGGTGCCGGTCGGGAAGCTCGGCCGCGTCCTCGCGTCGCTCCGCCGTCAGATCGGGAACCGGCCGCTCACCCGCCTCGCGGTCTACGCCGACGGCGAGCGCGTCGTCGTCTGGGACGGCGAGAGCCGCTGGCAGCCCGAGTCGGGCCAGTTCCTCTTCAACTTCGAGGCGGGCCAGGTGGTGCAGCGCGCGCGCAAGATCGCGCAGCTCCCGGCGCCGGAGCCGCGCACGAAGCTCCCGCGGCTCTCCGCCGACGAGTGGTGCGACCTCGGCGTCGAGCTGGAGGACGGCTCGCCGCTCGAGGCGCGCGCCGCCTACCACCACGCGCTCGACCTGAACCCCGCGCAGGTGACCGCGCGCATCAACCTCGGCCGGCTCCTGCACGCCGAGGGGAAGCTCGAGGGCGCGGAGTCGCACTACCGCGAGGCGCTCCGCCACGAGCCGGGGAACGCGCTCGCGTGGTACAACCTGGGTGTGCTGCTCGAGGACCACGGCCGCCCGGACCAGGCGCTGCCGTGCTACGAGCACGCCGTGCGCGCCGATCCCAGGCTCGCCGACGCGCACTACAACCTGGCCCTCCTCTACGAGCGCGGCGGGCGCAAGCAGGACGCCGTGCGCCACCTGGCGATCTTCCGCCGCCTCGCGCCGCAGCGCTGATGGCCGCCCGCGCGGCGCGCGTGCTGGCCGGCACCTCGGGCTTCAGCTACCCGGCCTGGCGCGGCAGCTTCTACCCCGACGAGCTCCCGGCGCGCGAGATGCTCCGCTTCTACGCGCGCGCGCTCGCCACCGTGGAGATCAACCACACCTTCCACCGCCTGCCGACCCCCGAGCTCCTGACCGGCTGGGCGCGCCAGACGCCGGCCGGCTTCCGCTTCGCGTTGAAGGCCCCGCAGCGCATCACCCACGTGCTCCGCCTGCGCGACGCCGGCGAGGTCACGGCGGCGTTCTGCCGCGCCGCCGCAGGGCTCGGCCCGAAGCTCGGCCCCCTCCTCTTCCAGCTCCCGCCCTACTTCCGCTTCGACGCCGCGCGCCTCGCCGAGTTCCTGGCGGGCCTGCCGCCCGGCCTCGAGCCCGCCTTCGAGTTCCGGCACGAGAGCTGGTTCAACGACGCGACCTACGACCTCCTCGGCAAGCATCGCGCCGCGCTCTGCATCGCCGAGGCCGACGACTTCGCGACCCCGCCGGTCCCCACCGCGCCCTTCGGCTACCTGCGGCTCCGGCGCGCGGACTACGGCGACGACGACCTCGACCGCTGGGCGGCTCGCGTCCGCGACATCGCGACCTGGAAGCGCGTCTACGTCTACTTCAAGCACGAGGAGTCGGGCCGGGGCCCCGCCCTGGCGCGTGCCTTCCTCGACCGGCTCCGTTAGTCAGCCGGCGGCGAAGAACGCCTCGCTCATCCACACGAGGAGCCCGAGCAGCACGACGCCCAGGACGAGGCTCCAGGTGATGAGCTTCACCTCGGCGGGGAGGAGCGGCTCGTCCGAGAGGTCCGGGCGCATCTCAGCTCACCCGCGGGGGCACCATGCCGTGGAAGAAGATCCACGACACGGCGAGGCCGATCCAGACGATGAACCCGAACAGGCACACGACGTAGACGAGCGCCAGGCGCGCGAGGCCCTCCTGGCGCAGCTTCGCGAAGTTCGAGGCCAGGCCGATGGTGAAGAACGTCATCACGAAGAAGAGCACGCGAAAGACGTTGGTCTCGGCGGTGGCGAGCCTGGCCGCGTCGAGCAGCCCGGGCCGCGCGACCACGAGCCCGAGCAGGGCCGCGAAGGTGACGAAGTAGCCGAGCACGAACTTCGGGAAGCGCTCCCAGATGTCGCGTGCCGAGACGGTCTGCCCCTCGTCCCTGCGGATGCCGTACGCCCACACCAGCGCGAGCACGAAGGCCCACACGCCGATGAACATGTCGATGAAGACCTTGACCGTGGTGGTCGTCATCAGCATCCAGCCTTCCTGCCAGGCGACGCCGCCCGCCGCGGCCCTGGCCCGCACGAGCGCCTCGGTGATGGCGCCGCTCGCCATCGCCGCGCCGTCGGTCTTGACGGCGAGCCCCATCCACGCCCCGGCGACGAGCGGCTGGTGCGCGAGGAAGGCCTGCGCGGCGAAGGGCAGGACCACCAGCTCCACCACCGCGAAGAGCACCACCAGCGACGAGACCATGACGGCCACCACCGGCCGGGCCCGGATCGCGGCGGCGGTCGCGATCGCCGCCGACACACCGCAGATCGAGACGCCGGAGGCGAGCGGCGCCGCCCACTCGCGCGTCAGGCGGAAGATGCGCCGCGCGATCAGGTACACGAGCGCCCAGTAGATGAGGTACGCCTCCACGATCGCCGCGAAGCCGCGGAAGAGGACGGCCGTCGCGAGCCCGCGCGCGCCTGCCGCCTGCACGCCGAGCGCGCCGCCGAGGATCACGATCGCGATCTTCACGTACCACTCGGGCCGCGTCGCCTCCGCGAGCCAGCCCGCCACACCGGGCAGGAAGTTGCCGATCGCGAGCCCCGCCGCGAGCGCGACGATGAAGCCCGCCTCGCCGGTCAGCGAGAGCGACCACCCGATGCCGAACCCCCCGCGCTTGTCCGGTGTGGCGGCGACGTAGGCGTTGTTGCCCGCGAGCCAGCAGAGCCAGCTCGCCCACAGGATCACGCTGAAGCCGGCGGCGAAGCGCTTCGCGTCGAGGCCGAGGCGCGCCGCGCCGGCCGTCATGACGGCGAGGAGGAAGAGATAGGTGAGGGCGAGGCTCGCGACACCGGGGAGCGCGGCGTACGCTTTCGAGACCGGTGCCAGCGCCTTCGCGGGGGAGAGCCACACCTGCGTCGTCACGCCCCAGCCGAGGAGGTCGGCGCCGGCCAGGGTGAAGAGCGAGAGCGCGAACACCAGGAGGCCGATCCAGAGGGCCCACCAGTCGTCGGTCGCCTTCACGATCGCATCCCCCGTCGGCGGCGCGTTGACGCGGGCGGGTTATAGGCACGGCGGCGCTCCGCGGTCGAGCCGCGCTGCGTCCGGCCGCGGGGCGCGCGCCTAGCGGATCAGCCCCTCGATCGGGCTCGAGGCCGTCGCGTACAGTTTCGCCGGAATCCGCCCCGCGAGGAACGCCTTGCGCCCCGCCTCCACCGCGAGCCGCATCGCCTCGGCCATCAGGAGCGGGTCCTTGGCGCCCGCGATCGCGGTGTTCATGAGCACCGCGTCGCAGCCGAGCTCCAGCGCCTCGGCCGCGTGCGAGGCCGTGCCCACGCCCGCGTCGACGATCACGGGCACGCGGCTCTGCTCGACGATGATGCGCAGGTTGAAGGGGTTGCGCACGCCGAGGCCCGAGCCGATGGGTGCGGCGAGCGGCATGACGGCGGCGCAGCCGAGCTCCTCGAGCCGCTTGCAGGCGACCGGGTCGTCGGTGATGTAGGGCAGGACCTGGAAACCCTCCTTCACCAGGACCTTCGCCGCCTCGATGGTGGCCGGGATGTCCGGGAAGAGCGTCTTCTCGTCGCCGATCACCTCGAGCTTGACGAGCGGGCCCACGCCCGCCTCGCGCGCGAGCCGGCAGGTGCGGATGGCCTCCTCGGCGGTGTAGCAGCCGGCGGTGTTGGGCAGGATCGTGAAGCGGTCGGGCGGCAGGAAGTCGAGCAGGTTCTCCTTGCCCGGGTCGGTGATGTTCACGCGCCGCACCGCGACGGTCACGATCTCGGCACCCGAGGCCTCGACCGCCTGCCGTGTCTCCGCGAAGGACCGGTACTTGCCGGTACCGACGATGAGGCGCGAGCGGTGCTCGCGGCCGGCGAGCACGAAGGGATCGTCCATCTATCCGCCTCCGACGAAGTGGATGATCTCGACCGCGTCCCCCTCGCGGAGCGCGGTGGCGCCGTACTCGGCGCGCGGCACCACGGCCCGGTTCACCTCGACCGCGACACGCCGCGGGCCGAGGCCCAGCGCGGCCACCAGGTCGGCCACCGTTACCCCGGCGTCGAGCGCCCGCGGCTCGCCATTGACCATCACTCGCACGACTCGTCGAGACGATAGCCCGCGAGCCGGAGCCTGACAACCGACGGCGCCGCCCGCGACGAACGTCGACTCCGCCTCGACAGCCGCGTCGGCCATTTGGTAATGATGGGCCTCCGGTTCGGTCCCTCTTCCAATGCCTGACATCCATGGGAGGCCCACGGTCGCCGAGGTGAGTCTCTCGGCCCTCCGGCACAACTGCCGCCGGGCCCGGGAGCTCGTCGGCCCGGGCGTGGCGGTGCTCGCGGTGGTGAAGGCCGACGCCTACGGACACGGCGCCGTGCCGGCGGCGCGGGCCTTCCTCGACGCCGGCGCCTGGGGCCTCGGCGTTTCGGGCGTCGCCGAGGGCAGGGAGCTCCGGCGCGCGGGCCTGACGGCGCCCATCGTCGTGCTGGGCGGCGCGTTCGCCGGGGAGGAGCGGGACGTCGCGGCGGACGATCTCGAGGTGGCGCTCTGGGACCCGGAGCGGGCGCGGGCGCTGGCGGCCGCCGGCCGCCCGGTGCGCGTCCATCTGAAGGTCGACACGGGCATGACGCGGCTCGGCCTCGACGCGGCCCAGGTGCGCGCCTTCGGGGAGCTGGTGCGCGGCATGAAGGGCCTCGAGATCGCAGGGGTCTTCTCGCATTTCGCCTCGGCGGACGCCGTCGACACGGCCGCTGCGCGTGCGCAGGCGGCCCGCTTCGCGAGCGTGCTCGAGGCGCTCGCCGCGGCCGGTATCCGCCCGCCGCGCGTCCACCTCGCGAACAGCGCAGGGGTACTCTCGGCCCCCGGCGCCCACTTCACGATGGTGCGGCCCGGGATCATGCTCTACGGCTACGCGCCCGCGCCGCACCTGGCGGAGCGCGCGGCCGTGCGGCCGGCGATGCGGCTCCGCACCGCGATCGCGCACACCCGGCGCGTGCCGGCGGGCACGCCGGTCAGCTACGCCGGCACCTTCGTCACCGCGCGTCCGAGCACGATCGCCTCACTGCCCGTGGGCTACGCGGACGGCTACCATCGCCTCGCGTCCAACCGCGCCCAGGTCGTCGTGCGCGGGCGGCGCGCACCGGTCGCGGGCCGCGTCTGCATGGATCACACCATGATCGACGTGACCGACGTGGACGGCGCGGACGTGGGCGAGCGCGTCGTCCTCTTCGGCGACGGGCTGGGCGCCGACGAGCTCGCCGGCTGGTGCGAGACGATCTCCTACGAGGTGCTGACGGCGGTCGGCAAGCGCGTGCCGCGTGTCCACGTGGAGGAGTGGGGTAATGCCTAGGGCGCTGGTGAGCGTCAGCGACAAGCGGGGCGTGGTCGAGTTCGCGCGCGGGCTCGCCGCGCTCGGCTTCGACATCCTGTCGACGGGCGGGACCGCGAAGCTCCTCGCCGACGCGGGCGTGCGCGTCCGGCAGGTGAGCGACTACACCGGCTTCCCCGAGATGCTCGACGGGCGCGTGAAGACGCTGCACCCGAAGATCCACGGCGGCCTCCTCGGCCGGCGCGACCTCCCCGAGCACGTGCGCGCGATGCGCGAGCACGGCATCGAGACCATCGACTTGGTCGCCGTGAACCTCTACCCCTTCCGCGACACGATCGCCCGCCCGGGTACGACGCTCGCGGAGGCGATCGAGCAGATCGACATCGGCGGCCCCTCCCTGCTGCGCTCGGCGGCGAAGAACCACGCCGACGTGACCGTCATCGTCGATCCCGACGACTACGGGCCCGTGCTGGCCGAGCTCCGCGCGGGCGGCGTCGAGCCCGAGACGCGGCGGCGCCTCGCGGAGAAGGTGTTCTGCACGACCGCCTGCTACGACGGCGCGATCGCGGACTACCTGAGTCGGGGCGGCACCTTCCACTGGGGCGGCGCCAAGGCGCTCGACCTGCGCTACGGCGAGAACCCGCACCAGGCGGGGGCGCTCTACGGGGACTTCCTCCGGGTCGCCGAGCCGCTGCACGGGAAAGAGCTCTCCTACAATAATGTCGTCGACATCGACGCCGCCCTGGCCCTGGCCGAGGAGTTCCGACGGGGGCCCGAGGCGGCGGTCGCGATCGTGAAGCACAACACGCCCTGCGGCGTGGGCGCGGGGCGCGACCCGCTCGAAGCCTGGGAGCGCGCCTACGCGACCGACCCCGAGTCGCCCTTCGGCGGCATCGTGGTGTCGACGCGCCCGTGGACGCTCGCCCTCGCGCGCGCCGTCGACGAGATCTTCACCGAGGTGCTGATCGCGCCCGACTTCGAGCCCGACGCGCTCGAGCTCCTGCGCCGGAAGAAGGCGCGCCGGCTCGTGCGCTGGCATCCGGAGGCCGCGCCGGCGCGCGCGCCCGCCATCCGCGGCGTCACGGGCGGCCTCCTCGTGCAGGACGGGGATCGCGCCATCGAGGACCCGCGCGCGGCGAAGGTGGTCACCCGGCGCGCCCCCGCGGCGGGGGAGCTCGCCGCGCTCGCCTTCGCGTGGCGCGTCGTCAAGCACGTCAAGTCGAACGCGATCGCGTTCACCACCGCGGACCGCACGCTCGCACTCGGCGGCGGACAGACCTCGCGCGTCGAGCCGGTGCGGAACGCGCGCGCGCGCGCCGAGCGCCTCGGCATTTCGCTGCGTGGCTCCGTCCTCGCGAGCGACGCCTTCTTCCCCTTCGCCGACGGCCTCGAGGAGGCGATCGCCGCCGGCGCGACCGCCGTCATCCAGCCGGGCGGCAGCACCCGCGACGAGGAGGTCATCCGCGCCGCCGACGCGCACGGCGTGGCCATGGTCTTCACCGGCGTGCGCCACTTCCGCCACTGATGCGCGTCCTCGTCGTCGGCGGGGGCGGGCGCGAGCACGCGCTCGTGTGGAAGCTCAAAAGGGGCAGCAGCCGGATCAGCGCGCTCTACTGCGCGCCCGGCAACGCCGGCATCGCCGAGGACGCGGAGTGCGTGCCGATCGCCGCCGACGACGTGAAGGGGCTCCTGCGCTTCGCGGAGGAGCGCCGGATCGACCTGACCGTCGTCGGCCCCGAGCTGCCGCTCACGCTCGGCCTCGTCGACCGCCTCACCGCCGCCGGACTCAGGGCCTTCGGCCCCACGGCCGCCGCCGCGCGCCTCGAGGGCTCGAAGGCGTTCACCAAGGAGCTGCTCCGCCACGAGCACGTGCCGACGGCGTTCTTCGGCGTGTTCGGCGATCCCGACGACGCGGCCCGCTACGTGAAGGAGGTGGGCGCGCCCGTCGTCGTCAAGGCCGACGGCCTCGCGAGCGGCAAGGGCGTCTTCATCTGCCCGACCGTCGCCGCCGCGCTGGAGGCGGTGGACGAGCTCATGCGCGCGCGGCTCCTCGGCGACGCGGGGAGCCGCGTCGTGGTGGAGGAGTTCCTCGAGGGCGAGGAGGTCTCGTTCATGGCGCTGACGGACGGCACGACCGTGCTGCCGCTCGCCACCTCCCAGGACCACAAGCGCGCCCTCGACGGCGACCGGGGGCCGAACACGGGCGGCATGGGCGCCTGCTCGCCGGCGCCGATCGTGACGCCCGCGCTCCAGGACCGGATCATGCGCGAGATCATGGAGCCCGTGGTGCGCGGCCTCGCGCGGCAGGGCATCCGCTACACGGGCGTCCTCTACGCCGGCCTCATGGTGCAGGAGGGCCGGGCCAAGGTGCTCGAGTTCAACGTGCGCTTCGGCGACCCGGAGGCGGAGGTGGTGCTCGTCCGCCTGCGCTCGGACCTGCTCGAGCTGCTCGAGCGCGCGTGCGAGGGCCGTCTCGCCGGCGCCACCGTCGACTGGGACGCGCGCGCCGCGGTGTGTGTCGTGCTCGCCGCCGCGGGCTACCCGGGCGCGGTCGAGCGCGGGCGGCCGATCGACGGCGTGGACGCGCTCCGCGCGTGGCAGGGCGGCAAGGTCTTCCACGCCGGGACGAAGCGGCCCGAGGGCGTGCTCCTGACCGACGGCGGTCGCGTGCTCGACGTGACCGCGCTCGGCGACACGATCGGGCAGGCGGTGACCGAGGCTTACGCCGCCGCGGCGCACATCAGCTGGCCCGGCATGCACTACCGGCGGGACATCGGACAGCGCGCGCTCGCGGGAGCCGCGGCGCGGGAGATGGGCTCACATGGCAAGTCGTGACGGCCGGCCCCAGGTCGGCATCGTGATGGGGAGCGACAGCGACTGGGACACGATGGAGGCGGCGGCCGAACGCCTGAAGGATCTCGACATCGAGTACGAGGTGCAGGTGATGTCGGCGCACCGCTCGCCGAAGCTGGTGCGGCAGTACGCGGAGAGCGCGCGCCGCCGCGGCCTCGCGGTGCTGATCGCGGGCGCGGGCGGGGCGGCGCACCTGGCCGGCGTGGTCGCGGCGCACACGACGCTGCCGGTGATCGGCGTGCCGGTCGGATCGGGCGCGCTCGGCGGGCTCGACGCCCTCCTCGCCACCGTGCAGATGCCGCCCGGCGTGCCGGTGGCGACGGTGGCGATCGGCCGCGGCGGCGCCGAGAACGCGGCCATCCTGGCGGCGCAGATCCTGAGCCTCAAGAACCGTGCGCTCCGACAGCGCCTCGAGCGCTTCAAGGCCGAGCTGGCGGAGAGCGTCGAGGGCAAGAACCTGCGCCTGCAGAGGAAGCTCTTCCCTGAGAGCCCCGACTGACGCGGCCGTCGCGGCGCTCGCCGCGGGAGCGCTGGTCGTGTTCCCGACCGAGACGGTCTACGGCCTGGGCGCCGATGCCCACTCGACCGCCGCGGTCGACCATCTCGTCACCGTGAGGGGGCGAGAGGAGGGGAAGCCGATCCTCGTCCTGGTGCGCGACCTCGCCATGGCGGAGGCGGTCGCGGCCGAGATTCCACGCGCCGCGCGCCGGCTCGCGGCGCGCTTCTGGCCGGGGGCGCTGACGCTGGTGCTGCCCGCGCGGGCGGGCCTCCCGGCGCCACTCACCGCGGGCAGCGGCACGATCGGCGTGCGGGTGTCCGCGCACCCGTACGCGGCGGCACTGGTGGTGGGGCTGGGCGCGCCGGTCACGGCGCCGAGCGCGAACCCGCCCGGCGCCGAGCCACCGCGGCGGCTCGCCGAGGCGCGCGCCTACTTCGGTGAGCGCGTCGCCGTCTACCTCGAGGGCGGCCGGCTGCGCGGGGGCGCCTCCACCGTGGCGGCGATCGAGGGCGAGCGCCTGCGCATCCTGCGCCCGGGCCTCGTCTCCGAAGCCGAGCTGCGCGCGGCCCTCGGGGAGGGCTGATGGCCGCCGTCCGTCCGCTCGTCGGCCTGCGCTACGATACCGCCCGGGTCGGCGACGTGGGCCAGGTGCTGGCGCCCCCCTACGACGTCATCACCGCGGCCGAGCAGGCGGAGCTCTACGCCCGCAGCCCGTACAACGTGATCCGGCTGATCCTGCCGCGCGAGGCGGAGCGCGCCGCCGCCGCGGCGCAAACCCTGCGCGAGTGGATCGGCGCAGGTATCCTCCGGCCCGACCCCGAGCCCGCCCTCTACCTCTACGCCCAGCGGTTCTCGCTCCCCGACGGCTCGACGCGCCGGCGGGACGGGCTCCTCTGCCGGCTCCGGCTCGAGGACTTCGCCTCGGGCATCGTGCGCCCGCACGAGCGCACGCTCCCGGGGCCCAAGGCCGACCGCCTCGCGCTCCTGCGCGCCACGGGCGCCAATCTGAGCGCCATCTTCGGTCTCTACGCGCGGCCGGGCGAGCCCGTGCGCGCGCTGATCGGCGGCCCGCACCTGGGCGCGCCGCTCGTCGACGTGAGCGGCTGGCACCAGCTCTGGCGCGTGACCGACGCGTCCGTGATCGCGCGCGTGCAGGCGGCGCTCGCAAACCAGACCATCATCATCGCCGACGGCCACCACCGCTACGAGACGGCGCTCGCCTACCGCGACGAGCAGCCAGGCAACGAGGCCGCCGGGTACGTCCTCGCCTGCCTCGCCAACATGGAGGAGGAGGGCGCGGTCATCCTGCCGACGCACCGCCTGGTGCGCGGGCCCCTCGGCCCCGACGGGGCGGCGCTCGCGGCGCGCCTCGGCGAGTCCTTCACGGTCGAGCCGGTGGACGCGCGCCGGCGCCGGGCCGTGGGCGAGATCGACTGCGTACTCCCCGGCCGCCGGCTCCGGCTGCGCGCGGCGCCCGCCGCCCGCGAGCGCCTGCGCGACCTCCCGCCCGTGCTGCGCGGGCTCGCGGTGGAGCTCCTCCACCGCGCGATCCTCGAGCCCGTCCTCGGCGTCGGTCCCGAGAATCTGGAGTTCACGCACGACGACGAGGAGGCGGCCGCCGCGGTCGCGGCCGGCCGGGCCGCCGTCGCCTTTCTCCTGAACCCGCCCAGCATGGCGCAGGTGCGCGAGGTCTGCCTGGCCGGCGAGGTGATGCCGGAGAAGTCGACCTACTTCTACCCGAAGCTCGCCACCGGGCTCGTCTTCTCGCTCGTCGGGCCGCCGTGGGTGTGAGGTCGTCGTCCACTATGCTGATGCCCTCGACTCCAGGCTGGAAACGGGGCATGGTTTCCCGCCAACTTCGCGCGAGCCAAGATCTGCCGTGAGCCGCTACGACGCCCTCTCGACCTTCGTCACATGGTACCGGATCTACGTCCACGCGACAGGGCAGGAAGCGAAGGACTGCCCCGAGAAGGAGTCCATCCTCGGGTGCCCGCCAGGCTCCGCGGTGTCCTAATTTCGAGGCGAGGGTGTCCTGATTGGAATAGCGCTCCTCCGGAGTGGCTCGACGCCCTTGCATTTTCATGCTAGAAAGCATTTAGAGATCTCCACGCCCTCGAGGAGGCCGATGATGACCAAGGAACGTGAATTGAGCGAAGTGTATCGGCGCCTCACCACTCCCGAGGCGGAGCAGTGGATCGGGCGAAAGATTCCCTGCCTCGATCACGGCTTCGTCTACCTCGTGGACTACATGGGGGGCGACGCCTCGATCGTGCAGGCGGCGCGCGTCAGCTACGGCCTCGGCACGAAGAGCGTCAGCGAGGACCGCGGGCTCATCCGCTACCTGATGCGGCATCAGCACACGACGCCGTTCGAAATGGTGGAGCTGAAGTTCCACGTCAAGCTGCCGATCTTCGTGGCGCGACAGTGGATCCGCCACCGGACAGCATGCATCACTGGGGAGGCTGAGCTGATCTTCGATCTGCCCGGCGCCGAGCGGAGGGGGCGACGGCAGTGCCACCGAGTCACCATCGAGAACCTGCACCGCTTGTGGCATGAGGGCACGACCCATCCGATCCGAAAGCGGAAGCCACTACATCTGGAGCGGGTCGATCCGGACACGGACTACAGCGTCCCGGAGCTCTCGAGGTTCGTCGATCGAAGGGAGGAGGATCTTCGCAATCTGATCCGCTTCGGTGAACTCGAATCGAGGCGGGTCGAGCCGATCTCGCCTAGCCGCCTACGGCGCATGCGTCTCC